>NZ_JBHSHC010000023.1:0-29955 GCF_042652925.1 Effusibacillus consociatus | reverse complement strand
ATACCGAACGGTACGTACGGTGGTGTGGGAGGCCGGCTACTCAATTAATGGGTAGCCTCCTACCCGATTTGGCGGCAATTTTTGCCTCAAGTCTAGTAATTCGATTGAGTGTGGTATTATTTAAGCAGAGACTATACTATCACGGTGGCGATAGAGATGCGACGCTTAAAGCTTCATACCAAAATCATTCTGATGGAGTTTATTCTGCTGGTAACGGTGGTTCTGGTGACGGGACCGCTGTTTGTTTATATTTTTTCGCAAAGCATTTTGCAGCACACCGGCGAGAACGCTCTTGATATTGCACGAATCGTGGCGGAGAATCCGATGGTGAGAGAAGCCTTTTACAGTGACAATCCCTCGGCTGTCATTCAGCCTATAGCCGAATCGATACGCAAATCAACAGGCGCTGAATTTGTGGTTGTCGGAAATCGGGACAGTATTCGATATTCTCACCCGATTCCGGAGCGAATCGGAAAGAAAATGGTCGGCGGCGATAATGACATGGCTTTCGTTGAAGGACGGGAATATGTTTCTCAGGCGGAAGGGTCGCTTGGCCAATCTCTTCGGGGAAAAGTGCCCGTTGTGGGGCGGAACGGGGAGATTGTCGGTATTGTATCGGTCGGCTTTTTAACGGAAGACATCTGGGATTCAATCTGGGATTATAACAAGGAAGTTTTCTGGATCTTAATGGCGGGACTGATGATTGGTTCAATAGGTGCAGTTATTCTCGCGCGAATTATCAAACGGGATATATTTGGACTTGAACCGGTGGAGATTGCGAGTTTGTTCAAGCAAAAAGAAGCGATCCTGCAATCGATCCGGGAAGGAATCATTGCAATCAATGACAAGGAAGAAATTACGGTTGTGAATAATGAAGCGAAACGAATCCTGCAGGTTGATGAAAATGTGATTGGACAACCGGTTAAAGACGTGATTCCCCATTCGGAACTGCCGAGAGTTCTGCAATCCGGGCAATCCGAGCATGACATTGAGATGATTTTGAATGATGCGGTGATTGTTACGAATCGGATTCCGATTGAGGTGGAAGGAAAACGCATTGGCGTGGTGGCCACTTTTCGTGATCAGACTGAACTGCGTTCGCTTTCTGCCAAGTTGTCTGAGTTTAAACAGTATACCGATTCGCTGCGTGCACAAACACACGAATTCATGAACAAACTTCATCTGATTGCAGGTTATATTCAACTGAAAAAATATGACGAAGTGCTTGGCTTTATCAATCAGGTGACTACGGGGCATCAACAATTGCTGGAGTTTCTTGTTCACCGGATTCAAGATCCTACTGTAAGCGCTTTGCTTGTCGGCAAATATAACCGGGCTGCCGAACTGAAAGTGGATCTCGAGGTTGACCCCAACAGCCGTTTGTCCGCCCTTAAGCGGGTCCTGGATCAATATCTGCTGACTACCGTGATCGGCAACCTGCTTGATAACGCAATGGATGCTGTGATTGATTTGGAGGAATCGCGGCGAAGCGTGAAGATCACGATCCGGGAACAAGATGATGCGGTAGTCGTACGGGTGACTGATAAAGGGACAGGCATACCTCCCGACATTTATCATCGTATTTTTCAGGAAGGAGTGTCCGGAAAGCCGAATCATTCCGGCATCGGACTTGCACTCGTTAAGCGATGTGTGGACTATGTTCAAGGGGAGACAAGCATTGAGACTTCCGAGAGCGGGACTGTGATGGAAGTCCGGCTGCCGCTTTCGATAGGGGAGGAGACACATGCAGGATAAGATTCGGGTATTGATTGTGGAAGACGATTTCAGGGTGGCAGGACTGCACAAAGAGTTCGTGGAATCTGTTTCGCCTTTTTCGATAGTTGCAATTGCCGGAACCGGGCAAGAGGCTCTCGAAAAAATCAGTCAGATGCCGATTGATCTCGTTCTCTTGGATATCTACCTGCCGGATATGAGTGGCATGGAATTGCTACGCCAAATCAGAAAAGAACGAATTCCTGTCGATGCAATCGTCATATCGGCTTCGAAAGAGGCGGAAATGGTTCAGGAAGCGGTGAGAAACGGCGTTCTTGACATCATCATCAAGCCCGCCAATTTGGATCGCTTCCGCCAGGCGCTGGAAACTTACAAGGAGTTTTCGCGAAAAATCCCTATGTCTACGGAAGTTACTCAGGAGCAGGTCGATCAATTGTATCGGACCGTTGGGAATCGAATTGGGACCCAGCACACCGATCTTCCAAAAGGGATTGACCGCAAAACCCTGCTTAGGATTGAATCATTTTTAAAATCATCAGGCAAATCAGTAACGGCTGAAGAAGTTGGCAAAGAGTTGGGGGTAAGCCGGACCACCGCACGACGGTATTTGGAGTTTATGGTGGAAACCAATCAGATTGAATGTGATCTGATATATGGAACAGTCGGCAGACCTGAAAAAGTTTTCCGTTCTCTGTGAACTTTATGAACAAAATAAATAAAATAAACGATATTTTCATTATTCACACAAATCTATTCAAATTGAATGGCTCCCTCTATGATGAAAACATAGTAAGCGTTTTCATAATAGAGGGGGTTTTTTTATGACAAAAAGAAAATGGGCCATCGCGGCTCTCACAACTGCTTTAGCAGTAGGACTCACCGCTTGTGGCGGTGGCACTAAGCCCGTATCTTCGGGAGATACAAAGCCTGCGGCATCGAAGTATCCGGAGAAGCCGATTACAGTGGTGGCACCATCCGGTGCTGGCGGCGGTTGGGACAAAACCGCAAGATCCTTCACGAAAGTATTGGCTGAAGCCAAGGTAGTGGAACAGACCATGACCGTGGAAAATAAGCCTGGCGGCGGCGGAGCAGTATTCCTGGCGGAATACGCAAACCAGGATAAAAAGAATGATTATAAGTTGTTTGTAAGTTCACCGCCGATCCTGATTAACAATTTGAAGAAAGAAGGAAATAGCCCGTTTGGTTACAAGGATACAACTCCTTTGGCTCAATTGACGAAGGATTATGGAGCGATCGTGGTGAAAGCGGATTCCAAATATAAGGATCTGAAAAGCCTGATCGATGACCTGAAAGCCGATCCGAAAAAGATTACGGTTGCCGGCGGATCAGCTCCCGGCTCAATGGACCATTTAATTGCGATCTTGCCAGCTTTTAAAGCAGGGGTAGATCCGAAGGCGATTAAATACGTTTCTTATGATGGGGGCGGCGAGGCGATTGCAGCTCTGCTTGGTGGAAACGCTCAGGTTATCGGTACGGATGCCTCCTCTGTGGGTGAATACTTGAAAGCAGGTAAAGTTCGAGTGTTGGCTGTAACTTCCGCACAACGTCTTGGCGGCGACTTGAAGGATATTCCGACTGCGAAAGAGCAGGGAATTGATGCGGAATTTACAATTTGGCGCGGCGTGTTCGGTCCCAAGGAAATGTCGGCTGATGCCAAGAAATACTGGGACGAGAAAATCAAGGTGTTGACCGAAAAGGAAGAATGGAAGAAAGAATTGAAAGCGAATGGCTGGGAAAGTGAATATAAAGACTCCGAACATTTTAAGCTCTTCCTTGATAATCAAGAAAAAACAGTTAAAGAATTGTTAACGGCGCTCGGTATGGCCAAGTAAAGTTGTGAATTTGGGAGAAGAGCTTCTCTTCTCCCTCGTTCATTTGAAAAATTTATAAAAAAGAGGGATGGAGAGATGAGCAAAAAGTTCGATCGATACACCAGTTTGCTCTTCCTTGTTATCGGAGCAGGTTTTATGTTCGAGAGCCGGAAAATCTCTGAGAGTGCCTACGGCAGTAATGTAGGACCCGATATTTTTCCTTTCGGACTGGGTCTCATACTTGTGTTGCTAAGTCTTCGATTGTTTTATGAAACTTTTCGTTACAAGGAAACTGAACGCGAGAAGATTTCACTGGATTATAAAAGGTTTCTGATCATTTTGGCGGCAGCCGTTTTGTATGGATTCTTTCTGGAAGACATCGGTTATGTGATCGGTACGTTTCTTTTCCTGTTGGTTGGATTCCAAACCATGGAGAGAGGAAAGTGGATTTCCTCCATTCTGGTTTCCGGCCTATTCTCATCCGGTGTTTATTTTGTTTTTGTTGAAGTTTTACAAGGAACTTTACCCGGCTTTCCAGCCTGGTTGGGTTTTTAGGGAGGTAAGGCAATGGATACACTTGGATATTTACTGGATGGATTCGGCACTGCCTTACAGTGGTACAATTTATTGTTTGCTTTTGCTGGGGTATTGATAGGTACGATGGTCGGGGTTCTTCCGGGAATTGGTCCGATTAGCGGTGTCGCCCTGTTGATTCCTGTGACCGCTTCCTTAACAGGCGGGTTACCGCCGGAGAGTGCGGCGACGAGTTCCATTATTCTCCTTGCGGGTGTTTATTACGGTGCCATGTACGGGGGCTCTACCACTTCGATTCTTCTCAATACACCGGGTGAATCCTCGTCGGTGGCAACGGTGTTGGATGGATATCCAATGGCCAAGCAGGGAAGAGCGGGAGCCGCTTTATCAATCGCTGCGATAGGATCTTTCGTAGCCGGGGTGGTTTCGCTCCTCGGGTTGGTATTATTGGCCGAGCCTCTGTCGAATGTTGCATTGAAACTGAGTCCCGCCGACGAATTTTCGTTAATGATTTTGGGGCTTTGTGCCCTTAGCGGTCTGGCCGGAAAGTCCATTACAAAGGCATTGATCATGACCGTGTTTGGTTTGATGTTGGCTACAATCGGAATGGACGCTGTGTCCGGTGTTGCACGTTTTACGTACGGTATACCTGAACTGTATTCCGGATTCGAATTCCTGACCATTGCAGTGGGCGTGTTTGCACTTGGGGAAGTGTTTAAAACGATTCTTGAAAAAGACAGTAATGAAGGGGAAATTGCCAGAATCACCAAACTTTTGCCTACCAAACAAGACCTGAAAGACAGTGCGGGCCCCATCATTCGCGGATCGCTCGTAGGCTTCTTCAAAGGAATTGTACCGGGTTCAGGAGCTACATTGGCTTCCTTTCTGGCCTATCTGTTGGAGAAAAAGATAAGCAAGAATCCAGAAAAATTCGGGAAAGGCGCGATTGAGGGAGTGGCGGCACCCGAATCAGCCAATAACGCGGCTTCCGGTGGAGCTATGATTCCATTGTTGACATTGGGGATTCCCGGTACAGGAACAACTGCGGTATTGATGGGTGCGCTAATCATGTATAACGTTCAGCCCGGTCCCTTGTTGTTTGATGAGCATCCCACTATCGCCTGGGGATTAATTGCGAGCATGTTTATCGGGAACGTCATGTTGTTGATCCTCAACTTGCCATTGGTGAAGGTATTTGCCAAATTAATTGAAACGCCGCCCAAGTACTTGATCCCCATGATCGTTGCGATTTCAATTTTTGGTGTATACGCGGTGCGGGTAACGACGTTTGACCTTATGCTGTTAATTGCCTGCGGTGTAATCGGGTATTTCTTGGCCAAAAATGACTTTCCCATGGCTCCGCTTGTATTGGGTCTGGTCTTGGGGCCCATGATCGAAAACAATTTGCGCAGAGCTCTTACAATTTCCAACGGTGATTATTCGATTTTTGTACAAAAACCTGCTTCTTTGGCCTTCCTTGTGATTGCAGTTCTTTGGGTAACGGTTCCACTGTTAATGAAACTGAGAGGCAAGAAAGTTATTGTCAATGTCGAAGGGTAACCTCTAAAACTGTGAAAATCCCGACATCAACAAGAAACCCTGTCTTTTGAGGACAGGGTTTCATTCCGTTCTGTTATTGTTGATTCACCAAATCCAACACAAACGACTTCAACATGTTCAACTTGGCTTGTGCCGCCTCATGCGTCTTATCAACCGCACTGAAATAGAATTTGATCTTCGGTTCGGTTCCGGATGGGCGAATGGCCACCCAACTGTCGTCCACCAGGATGTATTTCAGGACGTTCGATTTTGGAAGCCCGTCGATTCCCGGAAGATAGTCCTTCGCTTCCCGAACGGCCAGGTCTCCCATTTGAGCCAGCGGCCTTTGCCGCATCTCTTCCATCATTTGATTGATTTTCTCCAGACCTTGTTTGCCTTTAAAGGTGAAGGAGGAGAGATCCTCCAAATAATATCCGTACGTGCGGTAGATCTGCTGCAGGGCGTCGTTAAGAGTCATGCCTTTCGATTTGTAAAAAGCGGCCATCTCGCAAGCCATCATCGCAGCTTGCACGGCATCTTTGTCCCGCACGAAATCCCCAATTAAATAGCCATAGCTTTCCTCATAGCCGAATTGGAAACTGTATTCTCCCGTACGCTCATATTGGCCGATTTTTTCTCCAATAAATTTAAATCCGGTTAACGTGTCGACTGTAGTGACGTTGTAAGCATCCGCAATGGCACGACCTAACTCTGAGGTGACGATTGTTTTTAACATTACACCGTTCTCCGGGAGTTTGCCTGTATTCTTGCGCTGTTCCAGCAGGTATTGCAGGAGCAGGGCACCGGTTTGGTTGCCGTTTAATACGACATACTCTCCCTGGCTGTTTTTGGTGACAAGGCCGACCCGGTCAGCATCAGGATCGGTACCGAGCACGAGATCGGCGTTCACCTGCTGTGCCAATTGAAGGGCCAGTTCAAATGCCTGCCGTTCTTCCGGATTGGGAGAGGTGACGGTGGAAAAATTGGGGTCCGGTTGTTGCTGCTCCTCCACAACATGCACGTGCTTAAAGCCGAGTTCCTCAAGTACTCTGCATACCGGTTTGTCACCCGTTCCATGCAGAGGAGTAAATACAATATGCAAATCATCCGCTGTTTGTCTGACAGCCTCGGGTTGAAGGGACAGGGATAACAAGCGGTTGGTATACGCTTGATCGATTTCTTCTCCCAACATCTCAATCAGGCCTTTTGCTTCACCTTCTTCTCTGGACAAAGCGGGGATCAGGAGTTCGTTTTCTATATTGTTGATTTCAGCCAAAATTTGATCGGCCGCAAGAGGAGGAAGCTGTCCACCGTCTTCTCCATACACTTTGTAGCCGTTATATTCGGGCGGATTATGGCTTGCCGTAATCACAATTCCGCCGGCTGCCTGCAAATAGCGGACAGCGAAAGAGAGCATGGGGGTAGGGCGAAGCTCTTTAAAAATGTATGCTTTTATTCCATTGTGTGCCAGGACACCTGCGGCTTCAACTGCAAATTCGGGTGACATATGACGGGAATCGTACGCGATGACCACCCCTTTTTGCCGGGAGTTATGTACATTTTTCAAGAGATGACGTGCGAGTCCTTCTGTCGCTCGACGAACCGTATAAATGTTCATCCGGTTGGTCCCCGCTCCGATAATCCCGCGCAGGCCTCCGGTGCCAAACTCCAGATGTCGGTAGAAACGCTCCTCAATATCGGTTTCATCCGACAGGCTTTGCAGTTCCTCCTGCAGAGCGGATTCCAGTTCGTCATGCTCCAACCAACGTTTGTAGGCAAGCTGGTAACTGTTCAACTCATACACTCCTGTTCTTTGAATACCTATGTAGATATGTGGCAACGTTTCAATTATATAATAAATTGGCATGTCAAATGGCTACTTTTTCTGTCGATTCCTGCTATACTGGATAAATGTTAAGTAATTTAATTAATGAACAAATGGAAACGGGAAGTGAGTCGAAATTCATGTTGAACAACTCGAAACTTAAATCCGTCGAAAAACTCAGCTTGTTTGCATTAACGTGGCCGATCTTTGTTGAATCCTTCCTGCATATGCTGATGGGCAGTGCAGATACATTTATGCTGGCTCATGTCTCGGATGAGGCGGTTGCTGCTGTTGGTGTAGCGAATCAACTGATCTTTATGGCGATTATCCTGTTTGGTTTCGTTGCACAAGGTACCGCCGTTGTCGTGGCTCAGTACTTGGGTGCCCAAAAGCATGCGGAAGCAAGCAGGGTATCGGCCATCTCCATCACGATCAATCTGCTGATGGGAATTGCAATCAGCGCCGTGATTGTACTTTTTAGGGATCAATTCCTGCATCTGTTGAAACTTCCTTCTCATCTTGTGGAATATGCTGGACTCTATTTAAACATCGTTGGAGGTACCGTCTTTGTGCAAGCTTTGCTGGTGACGGTTTCTTCCATTGTCCGATCAAATGGATTTACACGCGATGCGATGTTTGTTTCTCTGGGGATGAACGTGGTGCATGTATTCGGAAACTATTTGTTTATCTATGGTGCATTCGGGGTACCGCAGATGGGGGTGACCGGGGTTGCAATTTCAACTGCGGTCAGCCGTGCGCTTGCACTTGTCGTAATGTTTGTGCTGATGTATCGCCGTCTCCGCTATCCGATTGCTCCGAAAGACTACTTAAACTTTGAGCTTCAACCGATCAAGAAAATTTTAAGAATTGGGATTCCTGGCGCGGGAGAGCACGTCTCTTACCAAACGAGTCAGATCATGATCACTTTCTTTATCACGATGCTGGGAACTGCCGCTCTTGCGACCCGGGTCTATGCGTTAAACATCATGTTTTTTATTATGCTGTTCGGATTGTCGCTCGGGCAAGGAACACAAATTATCGTCGGACACAAGATCGGTGCCGGAGATAAAGAAGGGGCTTATCGGCAATTGCTGCAGAGCCTGAAATGGAGTCTGCTGATTACAATAGCTGTCGTCACGGTGGTTGCCTTCTTCCGGGAAAGTTTGATGGGAATCTTTACGAAAGACACGGAAATTGTTGCAATGGGTGCAAGTTTGTTGTTATTATGTATCGTTCTTGAACCCGGGCGGACGTTTAATCTGGTTGTAATCAGTTCCCTTCGTGCGGCGGGGGACGCTCAATTCCCGATGCTGATGGGGATTCTTTCCATGTGGGGGATCAGTGTGCCGCTGTCCTACTATTTGGGAATCCACCTCCAGTTTGGACTATTGGGCATTTGGATGGCGTTTGCAGCTGACGAATGGGTACGGGGCATCCTGATGTATTTGCGTTGGAAAAGCCGTGCGTGGGAAAAGAATGTGTTGGTGGAGCCTGAGCGGGGAGGATCCTCCGCCGCAGGATAAATTACTTGCCCTCAGATAAAAAGAAAGTTTTCACGGCTGACAGAATGCTGTATAATGAGAGTATAAATTATGAAAATTGAATATGTTTTGACGACAAGGGTACTGACAGCGTATGTCTTTTCTTTCCAAGGGTGGAATTTACAATTTCATGAGGAAGGCGGACATATCTGCGGTGCCCTATTTTAATCAAATTGACAGGAGGTTGGGTGTCATGAACATGTTGGACAAGCTGTCTGCGTACCGGAGTGAGGAGAAGAAGTTGTTTTGGCAAGGAACGTTTGCCGATTATTTGTCCCTGGTGAAAGAAAATCCCGCCATCGCCCAACACTCACATTCTCGCATCTATCACATGATCAAGTATGCGGGAGTGGAAACCGATGGAGAGAAGAAAAAGTACCACTTTTTCACAAAAGAACTATACGGATTGGATGACGTGATCCAGAAACTGGTCGAGGAATACTTTCAACCGGCAGCCGCCCGGCTGGATATCCGGAAGCGACTGCTGCTCCTGATGGGGCCTGTCAGCGGGGGAAAGTCGACGATCGTGAATCTGTTGAAAAAGGGGCTGGAAGCCTATTCGCGAACGGATGAAGGAGCGGTGTACGCGATCGACGGTTGTCCGATGAATGAAGAGCCGCTTCACCTGATTCCGGAAGCTCTCCGGCCTGAGTTTGAAATGGAACTGGGCGTTCCGATTGAGGGGAGCTTGTGTCCGCTCTGCCGCCACAGATTGGAACTGGAATATGATGGCCGGATTGAGGACATGCCGGTGCACCGCATCGTGTTATCCGAAGAAAAACGGGTCGGGATTGGAACATTTGCTCCGTCTGATCCCAAATCGCAGGATATAGCGGATCTCACAGGAAGCATCGATTTTGCGACCATAACACAATACGGATCTGAATCCGACCCGAGAGCATACCGGTTTGACGGAGAATTGAACATCGCAAACCGCGGATTGATGGAATTCCAGGAAATGCTGAAATGTGACGAAAAATTCCTCTGGAACCTGCTGTCGCTCACCCAGGAAGGAAACTTCAAAGCAGGCCGGTTTGCATTGATCTCCGCCGATGAACTGATTGTGGCCCACACCAACGAAACCGAATACCGGAACTTTATCAGCAACAAAAAAAACGAAGCCCTCCATTCTCGAATCATTGTGATGAAAATCCCCTACAACCTGCAAGTAAGCAAAGAAGAGATGATCTACGCCAAGTTGATTGGCCAAAGTGACAGGAAAGATGTCCATATTGCTCCGTACGCCCTTAAAACAGCCGCCATTTTTTCGATTCTGACCCGCTTGGAAGAGTCCAAAAAGCAGGGGATGGACCTAATTAAAAAAATGTATCTGTATGACGGCAAAGAGGTGGAGGGATTCCACGAAAAAGACGTCGAGGAATTGAAAAAGGAAGTCATCAATGAGGGAATGTTCGGAATCGATCCCCGCTATGTGATCAATCGCATCTCCAGTGCGTTGATGAAAGAGGACAAAACGTGTATCAATGCCCTCGATATCCTGCGCGCTCTGAAGGACGGACTCGACCAACACGCGTCGATCACCCGCGATGAGAAAGAGCGATTCATTAATTTTATCGCTCTGGCACGTCAGGAATACGATGAGATGGCGAAAAAAGAGGTTCAGCGAGCGTTTGTATACTCGTACGAGGAATCGGCACGGGTGCTTCTCGACAATTATCTGGATAACGTGGAAGCCTACTGCCACGGTCAAAAATTAAAGGATCCTCTAACTGGAGAAGACATGCCGCCGGATGAAAAACTGATGCGCTCGATTGAGGAGCAGATTGGAATCTCCGAAAATGCAAAAAGATCTTTCCGGGAAGAGATTTTAATCCGAATTTCCCTCTATGCCCGCAAAGGAAAGAAATTCGAATACAACTCTCACGAAAGATTGAAAGAAGCAATTGAGAAAAAACTGTTTGCCGACCTGAAGGATGTTGTAAAAATCACCACTTCTTCCAAAGTACCGGATGAAAACCATTTGAAAAAAATGAATGAAGTGACCCGGCAGCTGATTGAAAAGCACGGACATTGTCCGGTTTGTGCGAATGAGTTGGTCAGATACGTCGGGAGCCTTTTAAACCGCTGAGTAATTTTCAGTTTAGAAAGAGTGGGGAGGAGAGACCCGTGGAAAAGTCGTTGTTTACCGTTTCGAAAGAGGATTGGTCTCTTCACCGGAAAGGGTATCTTGATCAGCAACGCCATCAGGAGAAGGTGAAGGAAGCCATTCGGAAAAATTTGGCCGATCTGGTCAGTGAAGAATCAATCATCATGACCGACGGGCGAGAAAAAATCCGGGTCCCGATCCGGTCGATTCAAGAGTATCATTTTCGGTTCAATTATGAGAATCAGGAACAGGTGGGACAGGGACAAGGAGATGCGAATGTCGGGGATTTGGTGGCCCGCGGCAAACCTTCGCAGGGTGCGGGTCAAGGAACAGGGGCTGGCAGCAGTCCGGGAGAAGAGTATTATGAAGCGGAAATCACGGTGGATGAACTGGAGGAACTGATATTTGAAGATTTGCAGCTGCCCCGGCTGAAAAACAAGTCTGCCCATGAAATGACAGAACCGGACATTCAATTTCACGACGTCCGCAAACAGGGGATTATGGGAAATGTAGATAAACGGCGCACCCTGCGGGAAAGCATCAAGCGGCATTCTCTGGCGGGTGGGAGCGGCGCCCTGCAAATCCAACGAGACGATTTGCGATTCAAATCGTGGGAAATGAAGGATCGTCCGTCTTCGCAGGCAGTTGTGTTGGCAATGATGGACACTTCGGGGTCGATGGGAACCTTCGAGAAATATATCGCCCGCAGTTTCTTCTTTTGGATGGTTCGTTTCTTGCGGACAAAGTATGAGCATGTAAAAATCGTTTTTCTCGCCCATGATACGGAAGCGAAGGAAGTCACCGAACAGCAGTTTTTTACGAAAGGGGAGAGCGGCGGGACCAGATGCTCGTCCGTTTATGAACTTGCTTTGAAGATGATTGAAGAGAACTATTCGCCGGAGCGTTTTAATCTGTATGCCTTTCATTTTTCCGACGGCGACAACTTTGGCAGTGACAATCAGGTAACGGCGGAACTGATCAGGCTTTTGCTAGAGAAGTGCAATATGGTAGGCTACGGGGAAATTTCAAAGTCTCTGCGCGACAGTGCGCTCATGGCGGAACTCCGGAAGATTGACGATCCTCACTTTGTTCGTTGTGCAATCGCTCAAAAATCGGATGTGTACCGGGCTCTGCGAAGCTTTTTCAAGGAACAGATGGCGGAAACGGGATAAGGGGGGGAGTGAGATGGGGGAGGTTTGGATTCGTGATGCAGATCAGCTGGAAAAAGAAATTGAACGGATTACCACGATTGCTCAACAAATGGGGTTAGACTTTTTCCCTATGCACTATGAGCTGTGTCCGGCCGATGTGATCTATGCGATCGGGGCTTACGGGATGCCGACCCGATTTTCCCATTGGAGCTTCGGCAAATCATTTAACCGGATGAAAATGGACTATGATTTCAACTTGAACCGGATCTATGAACTTGTCATCAACTCCAATCCCTGTCAGGCGTTTCTTTTGGAGAAAAACAGTCTGCTGCAAAATAAAGTGATTGCTGCTCACGTCCTGGGACACAGCGACTTTTTTAAAAACAATGCTTACTTTTCTCTGACCAATCGGAATATGGTGGAAAGCATGTCGGTTACCGCCGGGCAAATCAGAGAAATGGAGTTTGAATACGGCCGGGAAGCGGTCGAGTCGTTTCTGGATGCGGCGCTCTCCATTAAGGAACATGTTGATCCTTTATCTGTTATGAGGGACGGCACGATTCACGGGGTCCCTCAACAGACACTGTCAGATAACAAAGAAGAAAAGGATATTCTGCTCTTTATTGCCCACAACTCCGATCATCTGGAAGATTGGCAGCGCAACATTCTCTATCGGGTCAGGGAGGAGATGCTGTACTTCTGGCCTCAATTGGAAACCAAGATTATGAATGAGGGATGGGCTACTTTTTGGCATATTCGGATTATGCGGGAACTGGATCTTAAAGAGAAGGAAGCGGTCGAATTCGCCAAGATGAACGCAGCTGTCACACTCCCCTCTGCAACGGGGATCAATCCCTATCATTTGGGGCTGCGGATGTTTGAGTATCTGGAGCGGGAGTACGGACTGGACATGATCTTTGAAATAAGGGAAAGCAATAACGATGTTTCCTTTATTCGCAATTACCTGATTCCTGAACTGGTGGAACGAATGGATTTGTACCTGTTTAAGAAACAAGGCGAGGAATACCGGATCACCAGTAAGGAATGGGAGAAAATCCAGGAGCGGTTGATTCTCAGCCGGACAAACGGAGGATACCCGTATATCGTGGCGGTCGATGATGATTACAACCGCAAAGGGGAGCTATATCTCCTGCACAAATACGAAGGTCTGGAACTTGATCAGAGCTACGTTCGAAAAACTCTTCCCTACGTTTACACCTTGTGGGGACGGCCTGTTCATCTGGAGACTGTCTTGGGGAATCGCCCCGTGTTGTTTACGTATGATGGGGTGAAGGAGAATCATACATTTTTGTAATATGATGGAATCTGAATTTTGTTGCTGGATGAGGAGATTTCCAATCCCGAAATTGTAAGAAAAATACCCCGTACCACGGCAAAAGTGGTATGGGGTAACTGTTTTTAGTACAAATTTGGCTGCCCAGTAGGACAAAATTTTACCCAAAATGACTTTTGGGACAGCCCCTGGCTGCCATTAAGGCAGCCTTTTTCAGCTTAAAGGGCAGCTTTGGCTACACCACAATTTCCTATCAAGCGTTTAAAATTGAGTCGACACCGCTTTGGTTAGTGAATACCGGAGGCCAAGCGCAAAGATCAAAGGGAAAATCGGATCCAGGAACCACTTTGTCTTCTCCCACAACTTCCACTAGATAATTCAAACCAGAAGGGTTCCAAAGGACGGTATCAAACCAGAAACGACGTAAATACTCAATGGGAGGAGCCTGCAAGGATGAAGAGACACTGCTCCATTTTTCGAATCCTGTATTCAACCGGCCAATTTGGTAAGGAAGGAAACCACCGCCATGGGCGAGCAGGATTTTCACATTTGGATATTTGTCCAGCAACCCACTTAGTAAAAGATCTGTAGCACAAACGGTTGTTTCCCAAGGAACACCGATCAGGTTGGGCATCATTCGCTGCTTTAATCGGGGATCTTCACTGAGTAAGGGATGTATAAAAATAATGGCTTTCTGATGGTTTGCTTCCTCCCAAAAAGGGGTAAAGTACTCATCCGTTAACATCACATTCGATAATCCAGGACCAATGATGGCACCCTTTAATCCTAAGCCCATAGCATGTTTTAATTCGTTTGCTGCCTTAGCAGGATTGTTAAGTGGGATTGTAGCCAATGCCGATAACCGTTCACTATGGTCACGAATCCAATGGGCTAGGGCACGATTGTAGACGGATGAAATCTCCCTTGTAATGTCTTCGGGGAAATCATACATAAACAGTTGTGGAATGGGTGAAACAAGCGAGTGAGAGACGCCAGCCTTTTCTTGTTCTTGAAGGTAAACAGCTGGATTGATAAAGGACTCCTTCAACTCAAAACCCCATTTACCATTCACAACAAGAAAATCAGCCTGATTAGGGGATTTCTTCTCCCATTTGGCATGAACGATATGTTGATGATCCTTCAGCCAAAGCAAGACTTCTGGTGGAATAAAGTGAGTATGCATGTCGTACACAGGTATCACGTCTCCAGACGATTTAATTTTTCCAGTAACCTAGTTTCTCTGATATTTCTTTAGCAGCACTTTTTACTTTATTGATGATGGAAACATCGTATGGATTCATCCGGTGAACCGGACCAATCACGCTGATGGCATATACCACCTTGCCGGTATAATCCTGTACCGGTGCTGCAATCGATGCGACCCCTTCACGCATTTCCTCAATACTGATCGCATATCCCCTTTCCCTTATTGTTTTTAGGGTGGAACGAAAGTCATCAGGATCGGTTATTGTGTTGACTGTATACTTTTGAAGCCCTCTTTCAATCAATTGCTCTATCACTTCTTCCCCTTGATAGGCAAGAATCACCTTGCCGGAACTTGTGCTATGAGCCGGGTTCCTTCTTCCTATGTGGGTTAAAATTTGGACGGGATGCTTGCATTCTACTTTATTGAGATAAACAACATCCATTCCTTCCAGTGTACCAACATGCGCGGTTTCCCCAATCTCATAAACCAGTCTTTGCAGGATGGGCTGTGACTCTCGAGTGACTTCGAGACAAGAAATAGCGACCGTATTCAAACCTAGAATGGTTAAACCCAATCGATATTTTTGTGTTTCGGGATCTTTGATCACAAATCCTTCACTAGCCATTGTAGCGAGCAAACGGCTGACTGAACTTTTTCCTAATCCCAATTCAGAAGCTAAGTCTGTGACTTTTTTCTCCGGTTCATCCAGTGTGAAGCTCCGTAAAATACGAAGGGCATTTTTTACTGAAGAATACAACTGATCTTCGCTCAATGCATTTCCTGCTTTCTTTTGTTGTTTATGGAGCAACAATGTTCTATTAATATCCACTTTTTATTCTAGCATGTATTTTTAAGCAAAACAAACGCTGTAAAAACTAAAAAATTTATTTTTCTATGTTGCATATATAGCAACTAATATATTGTATAAGCAACAAATGAAGTCTATGCTTAACAGCAAGAAGTTCTTGTAAACCCTTTCACACTCTAGCCAATCACACTAAAAGGAGGCTCAACTTATGCAGGAGCAAACATTAGCAACTAAGATAAAAGGTATCGATTGTCAGCATTTTATAAATGGTCAGTACGTGGATTCTATCAACGGAAAGACGTTTGAGAACATTAATCCTGCTACGCAAGAAATTTTGGGTACCGTCTCCGAAGGTGGAAAAGAAGAAGTTGACCTCGCGGTGGCGGCAGCAAGAAAAGCCTTAAACGGACCTTGGAAAAAGATGACTACCCATGATCGAATTGCGGTCATTCGGCGTATAGGGGATATTATTCTGGAAAGAAAAGATGAATTGGCCCAGTTGGAATCACTGGATACCGGAAAACCCTATTGGCTGGCGGACTCGGTCGACATCCCACGTTCTGCCTATAATTTTCATTTCTTTGCAGACTATTTAAGATCTTTGGGAACTGAAGCTTACCAAACGGATGACGTAGCCATCAATTATGCGATTCGCCGTCCTGTGGGTGTCGTAGGTTTGATTAATCCCTGGAATCTTCCTCTCTTATTGTTGACTTGGAAATTAGCACCATGCTTGGCAGCTGGAAATACAGCGGTGATTAAGCCTGCTGAATTAACCCCGATGACAGCTACGCTGCTCGGTGAAATCTGCCGCGATGCGGGTGTACCGGATGGTGTGGTTAACATTGTTCATGGTTTCGGTCCAGATTCAGCCGGTTCAGCCCTGACGGAACATCCGGATGTGGACGCGATTTCCTTTACGGGAGAAACCACAACCGGAAAAATCATCATGGCGGCCGCTGCAAAATCCTTAAAGAAACTTTCCTATGAGCTGGGGGGGAAAAATCCCAATCTTATTTTCGCTGATTCTAACTTAGATGAAGTCATTGAAACTACGTTAAAATCCAGTTTTATTAACCAAGGGGAAGTGTGTCTTTGCGGTTCCCGCATTTATGTTGAGCGTCCGGTGTACGAAGAGTTTTTAGAAAAATTTGCAGCAAAGACAAAAGAATTGGTTGTCGGTGATCCGTTTGATCCCAAAACGAAGGTAGGAGCACTCATTGGGGAAGAGCATTATGAACGTGTAACGAACTATATTCGACTGGCGCAAGAGGAAGGTGGAGAAATTTTAACCGGTGGCGGGCGTCCGGAAGGGTTGGGAAAAGGGTACTATCTCGAGCCTACGATTATTGTAGGATTGAATAGCAACTGCCGTGTCGTTCGTGAAGAGATTTTTGGACCTGTTGTAACGGTGATTCCGTTTGATACGGAAGAAGAAGTCATTGCTCAAGCGAATGATACCCATTATGGTTTGAGTGCATCGATCTGGACGAACGATCTTCGTCGTGCTCACCGTGTTGCCGCACAAATCGAAGCCGGGATCATCTGGGTAAATACCTGGTTCTTACGTGATCTTCGTACTCCGTTTGGTGGTATGAAGCAAAGCGGTATTGGCCGTGAAGGCGGTATGCACAGCTTTGAATTCTATAGTGAATTATCCAATATCTGCATCAAGTTATAGGAGGACGCTGGGATGGACAAGACAGCGCAATTTTCTGAGTTGCTTGCTCAAGCGGAGAAAGAACGGCGAGGGGTTTCTCCCCTCACCGAATTAGATCCAAATATCACCATCGAGGAAGCGTATCAAGTACAATTGTTGACCATTCAGAAGAAAGTGGACGCCGGTCAGAAGGTGGTTGGCAAGAAGATTGGATTAACCTCCCTTGCTATGCAAAAATTGTTGGGTGTGGATCAACCGGATTACGGTCATCTACTGGATGGGATGGTTGTGGAAAATGGAGGAGCAATCTCGTGGAATCGAGTTCTTCAACCCAAAGTTGAAGCAGAAGTGGCTTTTGTATTAAAAAAAGATTTGATTGGTTCCAAAGTGACGGCTACGGATGTTCTGATGGCCACAGAATACGTGCTCCCCGCTCTTGAAATTGTAGACAGCCGCGTAGCGGACTGGAAAATCAAATTGCAGGATACGGTGGCTGACAATGCCTCTTCGGGTCTCTATGGGCTCGGGGGAAAACCTCTTACGGTTGATCAACTTGATCTGGCTCAAGTCGGGGTTGTCCTGTACAAAAACGGTGAGATCATGAACACAGGAGTCGGTGCAGCGGCGTTGGGACATCCTGCTACCTGTGTAGCCTGGTTGGCCAATAAGTTATCTGAATTTGGAATTCCCTTGAAGGCTGGAGAAGTAATTCTATCCGGTGCTTTATCCGCGGCGGTTAATGCAGAACCGGGAGATCATTTTCAAGCAAGGTTTGCCCACCTTGGGGAAGTGAACGTTCGTTTTATCGAATAATTTGACATGATATTGCAAAGTTGAGGAGTGAGAATTCATGTCCAAAGTGAAAGTTGCTGTTCTGGGCTCTGGAAATATTGGTACGGATCTAATGATGAAGTTGGAACGTTCAAATGTTCTCCAATTAACCACAATGATTGGGATTGACCCGGATTCAGATGGATTACGGCGAGCGAAAGAACACGGATATGAAGTCATAGTTACAGGGATTGAAGGTTTTCTTGAACGTCCAGAGCTAGCTGATATTGTTTTTGATGCTACCTCGGCGAAAGCTCATATCCGTCACGCGAAATTGTTGAGGGAAGCGGGGAAAATGGTTCTTGATCTGACGCCTGCTGCCGTTGGTGCTTTGATCGTACCTCCTGTTAACTTAGGGGAACACTTGGAAGCCGATAATGTCAACCTCATTACCTGCGGTGGCCAAGCGACCATCCCGATTGTTCATGCTATAAATCGAGTATGCTCTGTTGAGTATGCTGAAATTGTAGCGACCATCTCAAGCGAAAGTGCGGGACCCGGAACACGGGCCAACATTGATGAATTTACCCAAACGACTGCACGTGGGATTGAAGTCATTGGTGGGGCTAAAAAAGGGAAAGCCATTATTATTTTGAACCCGGCTGAACCCCCGATTCTCATGAGAGATACCGTATATGCCCTGGTGGAAGAAGGAAGCATGGACGAAGCAGCGATTACTCGATCGATTCAAGAAATGGTAGAAACGGTACAGTCTTACGTACCTGGATACCGTTTGCGAACAGAACCGATTTTTGACGGAAATCGGGTCACTGTATTCTTGGAAGTTGAAGGGGCTGGAGATTATTTACCGAAGTACTCAGGGAATCTCGACATTATGACCGCTGCGGCTGTAAAAGTAGCTGAAGAGTTTGCTAAACATCATCTGGCCAAACAAACCGTGTAGAAGGAGGGGAAATCAATGACACAACAACGTCAAATCTATATAACCGAAGTGGCCTTGCGCGACGGAAGTCATGCCATTGCCCATCAATATACTGTAGATCAAGTACTAAAAGTAGCAAAAGAGTTAAACGAAGCCCATGTACCTTATATCGAGGTGTCTCACGGCGATGGCCTGGCTGGTTCCTCTTTGCAATATGGAATATCTCGGACTAACGAATTCGAATTGATCGAGGCGGCGGTATCCGTTTGTGATGAATCGAAAGTAGCGGTATTGTTATTGCCTGGCATTGGCACGATGAAAGAATTAAAACAAGCTGCCCATTTGGGAGCAAAGATGGCCCGAATTGCTACTCACGTGACCGAGGCAGATGTTTCCGCACAACATATTGCTCTAGCTAAGGATCTTGGGATGGAAACGGTAGGGTTTCTCATGATGTCGCACATGGCGTCGGTGGAAAAGCTTGTAGAACAAGCGAAGTTAATGGAAAGCTACGGGGCGGATACGGTGTATGTGGTTGACTCTGCAGGAGCCTTGCTTCCTCATGAAGTGAAGGAACGCATTCGTGCTCTTCGTCAACATGTAGACATTAACATCGGTTTCCATGGCCACAACAATTTGTCTTTGGCGATGGCCAATACCCTGGTTGCGATTGAAGAGGGGGCCACACGGATTGACGGCAGTGTGCGTTGTTTGGGGGCTGGTGCCGGAAATACGCAAACGGAAGTATTGATTGCCGTTTTGGATCGTCTAGGGATAGATACCGGGGTTGATCTCTACAAAATGATGGATCTTGCTGAAGACATTGTTGCGCCAATTCTTCAAGTTCCACAAGAGATCAACAGGGACAGCCTGGTTTTGGGTTATGCCGGTGTCTATTCCAGCTTCCTGCTTCATGCTCAACGGGCAGCAAAGAAGTTTGATATCGATTCCCGGGATATCTTGATTGAACTAGGCAAGCGTAAAGTAGTGGGCGGTCAAGAAGATATGATCGTGGATGTGGCAGCAGAAATTGCGAAGAAAAAGCTTGAAGCTGTTGTCCGCTAGGGGAGGAATAAGAATGAGCAGTGTCGATTATAAATCCATCGCCAGTTTTTTACATCTGGCGGAAGTGGAAAAACGTGAAGTGGTTCGGATTACGAAAGAAACGCCTCTAAGCATTGAGGACGCGTATCGGGTACAAGAAGAATTGGTTGCTCTAAAACTCGAACAGGGACATCGGATTGTTGGACCTAAAATGGGGTTAACGAGTCGAGCGAAAATGAAACAAATGAATGTGGAAGAACCCATTTATGGCTATATATTCGATTATATGGTTGTGCCTGATGGCGGAAGCATAAAGAGGCAGGAGTTAATTCACCCCAAGGTAGAGGCGGAAATTGCTTTTATTATGGGAAAAGATATCGAAGGTCCTGGCATTACAGGGGCTCAAGTGCTTGCTGCTACCGAATATGTTGTACCTGCACTCGAAATTATTGATAGTCGTTATGAGAATTTTCAATTTACGTTACCCGATGTCATTGCAGATAACGCCTCATCCTCAAGAGTGGTAATTGGGAATCGTCCTATTCGACCGGATCAATTAGAACTTGATTTAGTAGGAGTCACCTTGTTTATTAACGGAGAGATTAAAGATCTGGGAGCGGGGGCCGCTGTCGTTGGACATCCGGCTAACTCCATCGCCATGCTGGCCAATATGCTGGCAAGAAGGGGAGAAAAAATCAAAGCCGGAGACGTGATTTTAACCGGCGGCATTACGGGCGCTGCGATGTTATCTGTTGGCGATACGGTTTTGGCTAAAGCAGACGGTTTAGGGGAAGTTTCCTTTAAGGTGTCAGAATAGAAAAATTTTTCGATAATGGAGGTTTACCATGCCGATTGTAAATATTCAAATCATGCAGGGGCGGCCGGAAGAGAAGGTCAAGGAACTCATCCGGAACGTAACGGAAGTTGTTTGCGCTACACTTGATTCGCCGAAAGAAAACGTTCGTGTTCTTGTGACGGAGGTTCCCAAAACCCACTGGGGTATCGGAGGAACCCCAGTCTCTGATATACCAGGCAGATAGAGGAGGGATTCACATTGACGATTGAATTAGGCATGCTTGTACCCCATACTCCAAGGATGTGCCATGAAGATAAAGCCCCTGATTTTCTAAGAGAATTAGTTCAGGGAATGCACGAAGTTGCAAGTGTCATTGAAACCGTTAAACCTGATGCCTTGCTTCTTGTTTCCTGTCATTGGATGTCCAGTTTTCATCATTTTGTGGATGCGACACCCGAACACAAAGGAGTCCTAACAGCATTTGAATGTCCGGAGCTGATTTCGGATGTTCCTTATTATCATCCGGGTGATGAAGAACTGGCTAGCCAGTTGGTGGAGGCGGGGCAAAATGCAGGTCTTCCTGTTGTAAAGGTAAACGATCCCACTTATGTATGGGATTATGGTACAGTTGTCCCTCTTCGATACCTTCTTCCGAAAGGCAATATCCCTGTCATTGATCTTTCAGTATGCTGGGCAGCCAATCTGGAAGAAACATATTTATGGGGACAGCAGATTGGAAAGGTACTGCGTGAAAGTAACAAACGGGTTGTTTTTGCGAGCAGTGGGGCTCTTTCTCATAATCTTATAAGAGGTCCTCACTTTATGCCAACGCTTGCCGAACAAGCTCTCGATAACCAGTTTCTCGAGTATTTGCACCAAAATGATCTTTCGTCGGCTTGGAAAATGCTCCCTCAGTATGCAAGAGCGGCAGGCGTTGAATCTGGAGGGCGACATTTGGCGCTGCTGCTCGGTGTATTAGAAGGAAGCTATCAAAGTCAATATTACGGTTATGGTCAATCTTCGGGCAGTGCCAATGTGGTCATGACTTTTAAACCGCAATAAAACAATAATTTCATATTGTTGAAAAAATGGGAGGCAGACATGCTGGGTAAGGAAGTACTAGTTTTATAGTCTGGCTCCCTCTTTGGAAATTGTTTTTAACAGAGCAGCAATCGGTAACATTTAAAAAATAGTGCAGGATAGGTTACCTACTCTACGGGGTCAACAGCTACTGGGGACACATTAGATTTACCTTAAATTTGTAAGCGCTTTCGAGCAGAGGACGAAGGACTTAAGTCAGTGACCCTGCTGATCCTCTGAATATTGGCTGCCATGGATGTGATAATTCCCGTAAATAGTCAGGAAGAAGCCATTCAAATAGTCAATAATTATAAATTTGTCAAGTTAGATACGACTGTTTGTTCACCCTATCTCCTATAAAAAAGTAAAATTCTTACACAATGAAATTCATTTCGAGGAGCGATATAAATGGAAAAAAAGGGATGGCAGCGGTACCACACAATTTGGGCAATGCTATTTTTGGGATGGTTTGTTTCATATGCCGACCGTACATTAACAGGACCGGTCGTGACTTGGATGATTGAAAATAAAGTGTCTTTATTACAGTCTGCGGCAAATCCTCATGCACTTGGAGGACTTTTGGGGAGTTTATTTTTCGCTGGATATATGCTTACCCAATTCCCGGGGGGCTACTTTGGGGATCGTTTCGGTTATCGAACCATAGTCATTGTAAGTATTGTTTGGGCCGGCATCACCACTCTTATTTCCGGTTTGTTCTCTGGGTTAATCATTTTTATAGCTTTGCGGGTATTAACCGGATTAGGCGAAGGAGTATTTTATTCAAACGATCGATCCCTCATCGCTCAAGTAACGCCTCCCAACAAAATAGGTTTGGGTATGGGCGTTGTAATAAGCGGTCTTTCTACCGGCTTAACAGTGGGGTTGCTTGGCACTCCTTATCTTATTAAATCATTTCAACCGATCTTGGGAAATGAGTCATGGAAAGTTCCATTTGTGGTTATGGGACTCATAACCTTAATCACAGCTCTATTGATGTACAAATACATGAGACCCCTCAATTTTGATAACACAACCCGGGAACCCTTCGGGAAGGCATTTTTAAATTTGTTTAAATATTCCATCGTCTTTTTTGCGGTTATCATGGGGATCTACTTCATTACCGATTATCTAAAGATGACGCCTGCAATGATTGGGGGGGTGTTTACAGCACTTGCCATTGCTTTTATCTACTATGTCTATAAAACAAAAACATCTGAAGTTGGCCCTATTCTCAAGGATCGGAACTTAAACTTAATGTATGTTGGATACATCGCGGTTTTATGGCATTTATGGTTTTATGGATTCTGGTCGACAGCAATTGTCAAAGATTTCGGAGGGGGAGCTTTAACGACCGCCGCATTGATTGCTTCTTTTAATGCTTTGGCCGGTTTGATCGGGTTTCCTGTTGGGGGAAAAATCTCTGACATGGTTGCTCACAAGACGAATGGACGGCGCAACGTGTTAATTGGATTAACAGCTACCTTAACATTTCTCATCTTTATCTTCGCTTTTTATGTAATGAGCGGTTATAAAGATCCTGTTGTGATGTCTATTCTTCTGTTCTTGTCGGGTCTCTTCTTCTTTGCTTTGCAGCCGGTTGCTCAGGCGATGACGTCTGAAATGGCCCCTCCTGAACATCGAGGATCGGCGTTTGGGATGTTAAATCTCGTATCTGAAATTGGAGCTTTATTATCACCTGTCATTTCCGGGGCGATGCGTGATTATACGGGAGGTTGGGGAAGTGCCCTGCTCTTGGATGGAGCTTTGATGGCTATCAGTTGTCTGATCTATATGGGAATTAGGGCAAAACAAGTATCTATCATAAACGCTGGAGATACGAAGGCATCCGTATAATAACGTTTAAACCAAGTATTATGAAACTAGCATTTAATAAGTGTAAGGGGGTTTGAAGAATTGATGAGCAGAAACAGCCTAAATGCGAAAATGTTTCAGACGCTGAAACAAAAAATGGCGGAGGGATTATTACCTCAGTGGGTGGTAACGGATCCGGAAATCTACGTATTGGAAATCGACAAGATATTTGGTCATACCTGGCAATTTTTGGCCCATGAATCTGAATTAAAGGAACCGGGGAGTTATGTGACACGATGGATGGTCAACGATCCTGTGCTGCTTGTCAAAACCAATTCTGGAGAGTTTAAAGCTTACCTCAATTCTTGCACTCATAGAGGTACACACCTGTGTACAGCAGATTTCGGAAAAAAGAAAACGTTTACTTGTCCCTATCATGGATGGAGTTTTAACCTTGAGGGAGATCTCATTGGTATTGTAGCAGGAGACAAGGTATACGGACAGGAGATGAAAAAAGATCAATGGTCTCTTCGGCCGATTCCGAGGATTGGGATCTATCAAGGAATGATCTTTGGAAACTTGGATCCGAATGCCATGCCTTTGGAAGATTATCTTGGGGATATGAAATGGTATTTCGATATTTTGCTGGGTAGAAGCGATGGGGGAATGGAAGTCAGAGGAGTCCCTCAACGTTGGGTAGCCCAAGCCAATTGGAAAATGACATTCGAAAACTTCGCTGCGGATCCCTATCACGTTCAAACGACTCATCGATCCACAGTTGAAATGGGAATCAGTCCCAAAGACCCCTTGTATGCTGGGTACGGACACCAAGTCGTTTTAGGACATGGGCATGGCATCAATGTTATCACGTCTGCTACAGGTCGATCTGCCTATGCATTCCAAGGAATGCCTGAGTCAATGTGGCCGATGTTCGAAAGAAACTTAAGTCCAGAACAATTCGAGATCTTATCGAAAACGACCGTCTTTGTGGGAGGGGTTTTCCCAAATCTTTCATTTGTAAGCCCCGTGCATGGAACAGAGGGACATTTGCATAACTATTTAAATTTTCGGCTTTGGAGACCTTTGGGACCCGATAAAATTGAAATCTGGTGTTGGTTTATGATTGATAAGGCGGCTCCGGAAGAATACAAAGAAGAAGCCTATAAAGGGTATATTGGATCATTCGGGCCTTCTGGGACATTGGAGCAAGACGACACTGAAATTTGGGCTCGCATGGTTCAGGCCAGTAAAGGGATTATGGCACGAGATAAAACACTGAGCTACAACAATGTCTGCAATTATCTGATGGGATTCGATCGAGTTGAGCCCGATGAAACCTTCCCTGGACCCGGTATCGCTTATCCAACCTGTTACCTTGATTCCTTATCAAGAAGTATACATGAATACTGGTTAGAACTGCTCACCAGAGATCTTCCTATTGACGGGGGGAAAAACGCCAATGAACTCGAAATTACAATACCAAATTAGCAATTTTCTTTACCATGAAGCCTATTTATTGGATCATCGGAAATATGAAGAATGGTTGAACTTGCTGGCCGATGATATCGTGTACCGAATGCCTGTGCGTGTCACGACGGAGGGGAAAAATGGATCCAATCTTGTCGATGACATGACCTATTTTGAGGAAACGAAAAAATCACTCACGACAAGGGTGAAAAGGCTTTATACAACATCTGCGTGGGTCGAAAACCCGGCTCCACGACAGCGGCATTTCATAAGCAATATCTTTATTGAACCCGGATTACAGTCTGAGGAATATCAAGTACGAAGTTATTTTTTATTCCTGCGGAGCAGAGGTTCAGACCTGAATGCCGAACAATTATTTGGAGAGCGGGCGGATGTGTTGCGAAAGGAAAATGAAGGATGGAGAATCGCATCACGAACCATTTATCCTGACCAGGCTGTTTTAGGGGTTATGAATCTGAGTATGTTTTTGTAGGTAGCGTAAAGAGACTTCCCGATCGAAGACTATGAAGAAGGCTGTTGTCTCAATCAACAGCCTTATTTTTCCGACTTTCAACTTGCAATAGATGGGACATTTCGTTAGCGGACTTCATTACAAGCTCAATAAGATTCGGAATCGTACGGGTGTTAATACGCTGTATCGGACCCGCAATAGTGATTGCGGCGACAACTTGACCCTTGGGATTTCGAATTGGAGCCGAGATAGACGAGACTCCTTCATGCAGTTCCTCAACACTCAGGGAATATCCCTGTTCTTTGATTTGCTTTAAACGGTTGAGTAAAGTGGTTGAATCGGTAATCGTTTTCGATGTATAACGCTCTAATTTTTTTTGCAAAAAGTCCTCGATGACTTTGGGTGGCTGGTGAGCGAGTAATACTTGTCCGGTACTGGTGCAATGGGCTGGATTCCGTTTCCCAAGATAGGAAAGCAAACGAACAGGATGGGAACATTCCATTTTGTTGAGATAGATCACCTCAAAACCCCTTAAAACTCCAATATGAGCTGTTTCATTGGATCGTTGGACAAGGACTTCTAAAACCGGGTGGGAGATCTTATGGATTTCGGACTGCCAGGTTACAATATTTCCAAGAGCAAGAATAGATGTTCCCAAGCGATACAATTTCGTATGTTGGTCCTTCGTAATAAAACCTTCGGTCATCAGCGTCGTTACCAAGCGATGGGCAGTGCTATTGGCAATCCCCAATCTCCCGGCTATGTCACTGATCCCCAGCTCAGGCTCATCCAATGAAAATAAATCTAATAGGTGCAGCGCACTTTCTAAAGTCGTAAAACGCTTTTCATCTTTTTCGTCTTTGGTCATATGTCCCTCCTAATTTTTTTTATGGTGCATTTGTTATCAGTTTCAATAAACCCGAGTTGTTTGGAAAGTTTCTGTCCCGCAAGATGAAGAATTTGAATGTGATAGGGAGACTGATGTTCCGACATTCTTTGTTTCGGACCAACAACGCTAATAGCAGCAATGACCGCTCCAGTGTAATCCCTTACAGGGACAGCGATGCTTACTACGCCCTCATGCAGTTCATCTATGGCAATCGAATATCCCTTGCACCTGATATCCATCAAATTTTCCCGAAGTTTCTCAGGATTGGTAATGGTGTTTGGACCATAGGGGTACAGTTCGGATTCTAAAACTCTATGAATCACTTCTTCGCTCTGGTAAGCAAGAATGACTTTTCCCGCACTGGAGCAGTAGGCCGGATTTCTTTTTCCTATGTGGGAAAGAAGGCGAACAGGATGTTTGCATTCCACTTTATGAAGATAGACTACATCGTTACCTTCCAATACACCGAGATGTGCAGCTTCACCTAATTGCTCCACTATATCTTGCAGGATTGGTAGAGATTCTCTATGAATTTCCAGAGTATTGGTAATCACCCCAGTGAGCCCTAATAGAGCTAGTCCCAGACGATATTTACTATTTATTTCATTCTTCTCAAGATATCCCTGTTTTAATAAGGTGGCAATCAGACGGTGAGTGGAGCTTTTGCTTAATCCTAATCTGGAAGAGATTTGGGTGACTCCGAGCTCAGGTTCATCCATCGAAAACAGACGGAGGATTCTCATCGCATTTTTAACTGAATGGAGAAGATAATCTCGCCTGTCCATAAGTACTCACCTCATAAAAATTTTTGTTGTTCTGTATAGAAGAATCTAAATCTTCTAATTGGTACAACAATATTATATCATCATCAACAGAAGGTTGTAAGCGTTTTCGACCATAGAAATATTCCTAATGTTAGAAAAATGATAGCAATCAAAAAAGGGGGACGTGAATATGCGCACACAAGTTGGAATTATCGGAGCTGGCCCGGCAGGACTGATGCTCTCGCACCTTTTACATCTTCAAGGAATTGAGTCCATCATTATCGAAAGCCGCACCCGCGAAGAAATCGAGGGAACGATCCGCGCGGGTGTGCTCGAGCAGGGCACAGTGGATCTGATGAATGCGACGGGTGTCGGTGAGCGGATGATGCGGGAGGGGCATTTCCACCATGGGATTGAACTGCGCTTTAATGGCAACGGCCACCGGATCAACATGCATGAGCTTACCGGCGGGAAGAAGGTCACGGTATATGCCCAGCATGAGGTCATCAAGGATTTGGTTGCCGCCCGGCTCAAGGCGGGTGGGGAGATCATTTTCAATGTCGGCGATGTAAGCCTGCACGATTTCGATACCCTGGCACCGAAGATCCGTTTCCGCAAGGATAAGAACGGCGATCTCCAAGAAATAAACTGTGACTATATTGCCGGTTGTGACGGCTTCCATGGTCCAAGCCGGCCTTCCATTCCGGCAACCATCCGCAAGGAATACCAGAAAATTTATTCGTTCGGCTGGCTTGGCATCCTCACCGAAGCACCGCCGTCAGCACCCGAGCTAATCTACTCCAATCACGAGCGTGGTTTCGCCCTGCTCAGCACGCGTTCGCCGGAAATCCAGCGTCTCTACATCCAGGTCGATCCCAAGGATGACATCGCCAACTGGTCTGACGACCGGATCTGGTGGGAACTCCATGAACGGCTTGCCACCAAGGATGGCTGGAAACTGATCGAGGGTCCGATTATCCAGAAGGGTATTGTCGCGATGCGCAGCTTTGTCTGTGATCCGATGCAGTATGGCAGACTCTTCCTTGCCGGTGACGCAGCGCACATCGTTCCGCCGACTGGTGCCAAGGGGCTCAACCTGGCCATCGCGGATGTCCAGGTCTTGGCACGTGGCCTCGATGCCTTCTACAAATCTGGAAAAACTGAACTGCTCGAGAGCTATTCCGCAATCTGTCTGCGCCGTGTCTGGAAGGCAGAACGCTTCTCTTGGTACATGACTTCTATGTTGCACCGTCATGATGACCATACCCCGTTCGAGCGTGGCATTCAGCTCGCCGAATTGGATTATGTGACTTCCTCACGTGCAGCAGCGACCAGCCTTGCAGAGAACTACGTAGGTTTGCCGATGGAGTGGCCCAACGCTTCAGATGAAGGTTCATTCACGCTCAAGCGACTTATATCTTAGCGGATGTGAAGACATTCACTGAACTGGCTCAAAAATATCTTTCTTGTTAGCTGTCACAGCATGGACCCCAGTACCCCCTGTCAAACTCAAAGTTATGTAAAAAGAGAATATAACTGGAGGTGCTGAAAGCGGCGAGGTGAGACGATGGGTTTTACATCAAAAAGCTGAGGGGAAGAGAATGTCCCTTTGATTTTCCGCTTTTTAAACATGACGCGGATTGGCACGTTCCCGAGATGAGCGAGGGCACAGGGGTTTTGTGCTTCACGGATGCTTGGCGGATAATTTGAAAAAACGATTCGATCTAAAAAGAGATAGCCCTAACTTTCCTACGACTGTAGTAAGGTGAAGGGCTATCGCTGCATGTTCTGAAACGCTCCATATCAGGTCTCAGCGGCTCTGATTATGTCACACTCAGATTTGTACCCAATTTTCGCCACCGTCTATCGTTTTATAAAGGTGATTATTATTGGTGAGTAAAAATCCGATTTTATCAGTGACAAACTGAATTTGGGATGTATTGGTTAAATAGATGTTAGGTGTTATTTCTGCCCAACTTGTTCCGCCATCTGTTGTTTTATAAAGCTTGCTGCGATCACCGCCAAAAGCCCATCCATGGTTCCTGTCTTTAAAAGTCACCGCCATGGCATAACCGTCTCCGATGTTATCAAGCATTTTCGTTTGCTTCCATGTTTCCCCTCCATCTTCAGTTATATAAAGCATGAAAGCATTTTTTGGATGACTGAAAGTAACAGGGAGAACCCCGTTTTTCGTGTCGAAAAATTGGGGAGCATGGATGAATTTCCAGTTGGACTTGCAGTCTTCAGGGAAAGGCAGATTTTGGTGAAACCATGTCTTTCCACCATCCCTGGTTTTAACTAGCCAAAGGTTATCCGGATAATTTCCCCACTGATCACTGCTTCGACCGGTCCATCCATGTACGGTATCTCTAAAATAATTTGAGCCCCCGAAGGGAAGTTGATTGGGTCTGTTTGTTCCATAGCCGGAGACTTCGAACCAATGCATACCACCATCCTCAGTATGAAAAAGCTCTCCTGATTGACTATGACCACCGCTCATGAGCTCGAGCCATCCGTATTTTGAATCCAGAAAATAAAAAGCGACTCCCCCATCAGTAGTACGGTACACAATCTGGGATGACATCTCATAAGTCCAAGCCATTTCACCATTTAAGAAATAAGATCCCCATGCTGCTTCTCAGCACCAGCAGAAGGATGAAAATAACCTCATGTCGAACTGAATTC
>NZ_JBHSHC010000022.1:0-64030 GCF_042652925.1 Effusibacillus consociatus | reverse complement strand
GAGGATTATCGGTCAAGGTGGGGGAAGTTTCAATGAGCGGTGTGGCGTATTTTTAGGTTACCGTATACAAGCTCTGTCATAGAGGGTGGAAGTCCTTAACCGAAACTGCATGAATCTATCATCAGGCTCCTCCGTACAACTGTTCAAGTAAATTGGTGGCATTTTTGTTGACCAATCTTGATAGGACAGGCTGGCCATCCCATACACGATCAGTCGCCGCCTGTCTGGCTTTCACTTCCGGTTCTTCAAGCATCAGAAAAAAATTTGTCACAGGCAAATCGCCAAGGTTGTGCTTTCTTGATAATTGATCCAGATAAAACCTTCTGGATTTTAAATTTCCCGATAGATGATCTCCTGAAGGAGAGAAAGCGTACAAAGTGCTTGCAACAGGGACTCGTTTCACGAGAAACCGCTCAGAAACCCGAAGATAGAAATCCCAATCCCAATAATTGAACATTTCCGGATCGAAGAACCCAACTTCTTCGTGGATCGACCGTCGATACAAACAGCCTGATGGCACGAACGTAGAAAATTTCTTCATCTCCTCAACTTCATGCTCATAGGCAAATAAAAAACGGTTTCCAGGAACTCTTATATTATTCTCGATTGTATAGTCGAAAATCTCGGCATCCGAATACACCAGGTCACAGTTTTTGATTTCTTTGATCATTCGCTTCAGATGCCCCGGAAGAAGCAAATCATCGTCATCGCAAAGCAAAATGAATTCGCCTTTCGAGTGCGTAACTCCCCTGTTTCTTGCTTGGACGTGTTGTTCATTTCGTTCCATTTCAAGGACTTCGATCTCTAACTCCGGATATAAATCTTTTACAAAATCGACTTTGTCTCCATTATCGTTTACAATAATGATCTCAAAATCTTTAAATGTTTGACGGAAGAGTGATTCAATTAATTCGGATAGAAAAAGTGGCCTATTGTATGTAGGAATTATCACTGACACGAATGGCTTTCCCAAACCGGCTCCCTCCTGGTTCCTATAACTGAACGACTACCGGCTAAAGCCGGTAGGTTCCTCTGAGCGACTGAAAGTCGCTGTTCAGGCTAAAGCCTGCTGAAAAGCAACCAGTGGCTAAAGCCACCTAAAGGTTTCGACTGTAACTCGACCTTGCGGCTCAAAGCCGCCGGTCTAGGCTAAAGCCTGCTGAAAGCCACCTATGGCTGAAGCCATCTGAAGTTTCCGACTGAAACTCGGACTTCTTCTAAGTTATTCTTCAATGTCAAAGACATCATCGCCTTCGACTTACTGACCTTCTATATAGCGGCGGATCGTTTCTTCATTCACCGCTCCGACTGTTGCACAGAAATATCCTCTAGCCCATAAACGCTGGCCCCAGTACCTCTTTTTGAGATGGGAAAACTCGTCCTGCAACATTCGTGATGATCTTCCCTTGAGATACTGAATTACCTTTAATGGAGCCATTGTCGGTGGGCATGATACCAGCAGATGGATGTGATCTTTGCCTACGCTTCCTTTTACAACGTGATCCCCCGACTGAAGCAGCATTGTCGTATGATTTCTCGTGCTCGTGCCGCCACTTCCCCAACGAGCACGTGATATCGATATTTTGTTACCCACACGAAGTGGTACTTGATGTCATATACAGAATGTCCACCGGTTTGATAGTCGACCATACTGCTCACCTCTCACTTTATGTTAGAGGTGCTCCGATACACTGTCAACGCGCTGGAAGCTGACCGGCTAAAGCCGGTGGGTTTAGACCTGGCGCATGGAAACTAAAAAGAGGGGTCATCTCCCCCCGTCTTTAGGACCACGTTGTTGATGTAAATTAATCCTAACATCAGCAAACATTACCAGGCAAGCTTCTGATTGAAATTATAGGCAGCCGAAAACAGTTCAGATTATGGGGCATTTGATCGATTCCCTTGTTCCAGCACTACAAATTCTTTTAGGCAGATTACCTGGTCCTCATCATATACGATAGCTGTGTAGGTCCCATTTGTTACCACCGGATAATTAAAAGTAGAAAAACGTGCAAGGTAATGAGGTTCGTTCACTCGATTATCAAACTTGAGAGTTCCATCACTAACCGCAAACGTATATGTTACCGTTCCTCCATATTTACCCTCCTAGAAAACAAGGGTGGAGTATTCCACCCTCATTTATCTACAATCAAATTGTTAGACTTGATTAATTATTACGGGTCTGCTCAGCACTGAATGTAAGTTGGTAAGAGGCACTTCCACCCTGATACGCATTCCCTGCTGCAAGTGGGAGGGAGTAGTTCACACGGTATTTATCTACCGCACCCGGATTTAAAACGAAGTTATTGTCCCCGGGAGTTACATTACTCCACGTTACGCCATTGTCTACAGAACGTTGAATCGTAAAGGCCAAATCAGTTGCGGCGTTAACACCGGTCAACGGAATAGCTCCGTTTGTAATAGCTTGCGCGACATCATAACGAAGTTGAAGGTTACCGCGGTTTGCGATATCAAATGTTTCTGTTCCGGAGTCCCCTGGGGCCAAGTTTGTAACGTTTCCTGTGAATTCTACTTCGCCTTCTTTTTCAATGTTCAATGTACCTGCGGTGAAGGTGTTGGCAGTGTTAGTGGCCGAATCCGTGAAGATCGCAAATGTACCTGCGCCAACCAAAGATGCTCCAAGAGCTGTTGTTGCCAAAGCCAAACCGATTTTTTCTTTGATACCCATTACTAATTCCTCCTTCTGATTTGTTCCCTTTGTAGGGATGTAAATTTATTTTGAAACTTCTCATCAGGCCATCGCGAATGGTTCCCCTACCCCGCTGGGTCCCAGAGAAGATCTCAAACATTCTGAGATGGTTCTTGTACGATCGTCCGCCACAGATTAAGCATTTGCCATATGATCAACAGCATGCCGGGTACGACAAGCAGAGAGATAATACCAAATTTCGATTTTGCGAATGTAAACACATAGCCCAACAATGGAATCGAAAAGTTTGCAAATTGACCTACCACATTAGCGGCCGAAATTGGTTTAGGATCTTGAGATGCGTTGTTATCACCTTTAGTCACATATTCAACCTGCGGCCCTGAACCCTTTACTTCCAGAATGCGATGTGTAATCAGGGAATTCTTCTCTTCAAGAGAACGATAGGTAATCACTTCTCCCACTTGAAAATTTGTTGGGTCTCCGGTCGGACGGATCGCTATGATCGATCCAGTGTGTATGGAAGGCTCCATGGAACCGGATAACACAGTCAACAATTCATAGCCGAATATCTTGGGGATTCCACCATAAAATCTTGCGGATACAGTCATTGTTAATGTCATTAAAAGAATCGTGCTCAGCACACCGGTCGTAATTCTACTTATCCATTTCTTTACTTTCATTTGGCGCACCACCTTCTTTATCGACATCCTGTACTACGTCTTCTTTTTTCGACTTTTCCTCAGCTTCCTTCTTTGCCTTCTCTTCTGCCTCTCTTTGTTCTTTCACTTCCTTTTCTGTCGCGCATGTAGCCAGAATAGTTGCCGCTTGCTCTGCCGAATTGGCCGATTCATTGGCACTGTCAGCAGCTGCTCGAGCTTCCTGGTATGCTGTTTGTACGTATGTATTCACTCTTTCAGCTGATAGCAGTTTTGTTGCCGTCTCCGCTTTTGCAGCATTTGCATCAGCTTGTGAACGAGAAGTAATTCCTTAACTTGGTCATGATGACGAGCCGCTTCACTTCTTGCGTTCCCGGCCCTCCGGGCGATATCGTTTACCGTTTTCGGAAAAACGAACGCTGCTGAGACCGTTCCAGCTTCGATCAGAGTCTGATCGATATACAGAGCATGAGTTGATGCTGTTGTGTGCGCGATACCAGTCGTAGCTAGGGATAGGAGACTTATGACATGATAAACGGCATTGCGCCTTTGACGTTTTTTTTGGTGGGCGCGTTTTCGTCTCATGTGCTAACCTCCATCGTTTGAATATCGTTCGTTTTATCGAACCCTCGACGACAGTATATGATGAATTTCAGAAATATTAAAACGCCATTTCAGCTCATGCTTCGTCATAAAGAACTATTTTCGTTCGTTATACAGATCTATTTGCCGTTCTCTTTCTTTTTCATTCCTTTATAAAGAACATTATTGTTTTTTATAGAGAACAATGCTGCTATAATGTAAATATTAAAACTATGTAAAGAAGGGACTTGTATGATCGGCAAACCAAAGCAATAAGCCTCAATTGCATTCAAACAACATAAAAATTGGTATTATGATATAATAGGATAGTCTTAAAATTTTCTCTCAGAAGGGGACATGCACCATGATCGGCAAACGGATTCAGCAGCTTCGTATAGAAAAAGGATTCTCTCTTTCCGAACTCGCTGATCGGGCAGGTGTCGCCAAATCCTACTTGAGTTCCATTGAACGTGATATTCAAGATAACCCCTCAATACAATTTCTTGAAAAAATCGCTACTGTACTAGGAGTAGATATCCAAACCTTACTGCAACCCCAGTCCCAACCAGAAGCGGAAACGCTGGATCAGGAGTGGCTCGATCTCGCACGGGAAGCGATGACATCCGGAATCTCCAAGGAACAGTTTCGTGAATTTCTTGAATTCAATAAGTGGCGTCTTGAACGTAAAGAAGAGTAAACAATTGAAAATAATGGACATCTAAAAGGCTTGGGGATCCCAAGCCTTAATTTTGATTTCCTATTCATCTGGCCTTTTCTTTGATTCGAAGTTTTTCCTAAATTCATTTTCGCTGTTCTGTATGTTCTTCCTTACCCCCTGCGAATCTTCTTTCACCTAGACAATCAGTACTGGAATACAATGCCCAAGAAGGACCAGTCAAATCGTGAGGGAAGGGTTGAAGAATGGCTATCTTTTTTAATAATGTCTGCATCGGCCCCATACTCGTCAATACCGTTTCAAACATGGCCAACTTGCAAGCTGGAATCAATCCGCAACAACAAGGAAGCACAGCATTCCAAGGTGCGGGTCAGGGAGCTGTTGGAGGCGGAGTCCAAGGAATCGGCAGCTCATTGGGACAAATCGGTCCTTCTTCAGAAATTCAAACACCTGGTTCTCCACTAGTCGGAATCTGATAAAGGAAAGCTGCGGTCTCTCGACTGTCGCTGCCCAAGAAACATCACTCAAACCGTGCAAGGAAGGATCGAACAATGGCTATCTTTATAAATCTCAACGTTGGCGCCATCCTCGTAAGCACCCTTGGTAACGGGTCTGCCTTGCAAGTAGGTAACAGTCCTGTAATGCAGGGAAGCACCTCCTTTCAAGGCTCAGGTCAAGGGGGTGTCGGAGGCGGAGTACAAGGAACCGGCAGTGCATTGGGACAAATCGGACCTTCTTCAGAAATTCAAACACCTGGTTCTCCATTTGCCGGAATTGGATGAATACAAGCGACCGTGCAGGGAAGGATTGAACAATGGCAATCTTTATCAATATCAATATCGGGACCATACTCGTATATACCCTTGGAAATGGGTCGGCCTTGCAAGTGGGGAACAATCCGCAAGTCGACGGAAGCATCTCATTTCAAGGCGCAGGTCAGGGAGCTATTGGAGGTGGAGTCCAAGGAACCGGCGGCGCAGTGGGACAAATCGGTCCTTCTTCAGAAATTCAAACACCTGGTTCTCCGTTTTCCGGAATCGGATAACTCATGTTAAAGAGCGACAGTCCGCGACTGTCGCTGCCTCTGTTTACATTTCAGTTTGCAAATACTCCACGATTAATCGGAACGTTGCCTCAAGCGAATCCTTATGTGTCCGTTCGAACGAATGGGAGGCATCGATTCCGGGACCGATCAACCCGTGCACCACATCATGACCCGCCCGCATTGCAGCAGAAGCATCCGATCCGTAATATGGATAGATATCAAGTTTATAAGGAATCGCTTTTTGTTCCGCCAACTCAACCAACCTCTTGCGCAAACCGAAGTGATAAGGCCCTGAGGAATCTTTCGCGCAAATCGAGACGGTGTATTCGTCAGTCGCTTGGCCTTCGCCAATCGCGCCCATATCCACTGCCAGATACTCTACCGTTTCCGGCGTGAGATTGGAATTCCCCCCATATCCGATCTCTTCGTTATTCGAAATGAGAAAATGGGTGGTATAAGGAAGCGTGAGCCCGACTTCACACACGTAGCGGATCGCTTCCAGCAGGACCGCAACACTCGCTTTATCGTCGAGGTGCCGGCTTTTCACAAAACCGGATTCGGTGACTTCCACACGCGGTGCAAAGGAAACAAAATCCCCCACGCGAATTCCCAACGCCTCCGTCCCTTCCCGGGAAGTCACTTTCTCATCGATGCGAACCTCCATCAGATCCTGAGTGCATTTCGAATCACGTGTTTCATCGCCGTGAACATGGACGGACGCTTTTGTCAATACAATCGTGCCTGTATACGTCTTCCCCCATCTCTTTCCCATTCTGCCAAAAACTTATTTGATGCAACCGCCGTCAATGGAGGAATGGTATGGAAGTACCTTTTTTCCCTCGTCAAAAAGTGATATCATTGTTCAAAAGGCTTGCGCATGGATGCGCTGATGCCGATGTTGCGACGGTCATGGACGACCTAGTGTCGACGATGCCACATGAACGTGGCGTTTATCGTCGACCGACACGGATGTCGCGCTTTTAGTCGGCCTTCCTCTATACTTGTTACCTCTGAAATTTGTACGGAAGGGGGCTTCCGATGAACCGCTTTATCAACGTCAAATCCCTCGCGGGAGAGCTCAAGCGGACTGAGATCCGACGCGGAGTCGGATACAAACTCACGACCAAAGAGTTTATTCTGCAGCGGGATGACCAGACCTACCATATTCTGTTTGAAGACATTCTGGGACTGATTCAACGCGATCGCAGCGATGGTCAACCGGATGAAAAAGGAACTCACAAGATCATCACCAACAAGATTCGGGTGTACAATCGGAGCGGAGTATTCGAAAAAGGGGCGGCTACGCTCTATGCTTCCCTGTCGGACAGTTTCTGCAAAATGTTCCTTCATTATCTGGAGCGGTCTCATCGTCCTGCGTCCGGACTATAATATAATAAGCAGTATGAAAGCACCGACGGATCGTCAGAATCCATCCGGTGCTTTTCTATCCTTCCAATATAAGGAGGCTCCCCCTATGTCCAATGACCCCCAAAAGAAACCTGACAAGAATGAAAATCCTTACCGTGCAATCGGACTGGTATCCGCAATTGGAACCGATTTGGCTCTCTGTGTCCTTGGAGGAGTGTATCTCGGTAAATGGATCGACGGTGAATTTGGCACCACGCCCATTTTTTTGATGATCGGGTTACTGGTGGGACTCGGGGTCGGGATTTACAGCATGATGCTGCTGATTAAAAAATTCATGTAGAGGACCGGTTTTGGGATTGGAGAACTTCGTCTACCTTCGACAGTTCCTGCACAAATCCCTGAAGGATTTTTTTGTACTCTTCTTCCATGACCCGGTCTCCGCCCGTTTTTGCCGCCATATATTTGTCCATGATCAAATAAATGTGCCCCATCAACGCTTCCCGAGTGATTCGCAGATCAAAATCGGGCGGCATTTTGCGCTCGACGAAAGGCCCTTCATCCATGATCAGACCGTTCACATACAGGGTTCTCCAAAGCTCGCTCCGACCGGTGGCAAACTTCTCGCCACGCAGCCCAGCCGTTTGAATCAGCCATTCCATGGCCTGCACCAGACGACCGTCCCCTCTTTTCACCCGCAGATAATCAATGTGCAGTTGGTAGTAGGTGCCCTGCTCATAGATATAAAATGTCACCGTATCCTCATTCTGGACGAGAGACATCGCTGTCATTTTGCCGCGATTTTTTTCGTCTACCACCAAACCCAGTTTGTGAATCATCTTCTTCCACTTCAACAGATCGTCGCGGGATATTTCTCCAGCCACATTCCGAAAAATTACAATTTCTTCCGCCACAGCCTCTCCCCCCTTTGCTTTACAGAGGCTGATTTGTATATCATATGAGGTGAGGATCGAAAAGTGAAATTATACTAGCTGAGAAATGGCTTATTTTCTTTGGTTCCACTGTGCTATATAATGATTGAAGCAGCAACCTGGAGGGTGCCCATGAACATTTCAACCAACCGAACAACAAAAAATGGCCTTTTCGTACTAGCTACCTTGGTTCTCGCAGGAAGTCTTGCGGCATGCGGGGGAGCCTCCCAAGGAGGAACACCACCGGCTCCCGTTCCCAAAACGGAAACTCCGCAACCCGCCAACAAACTGCCTGTTCAAGGGCAGATTTCGAACTTCACATTGGAGAACACAGAGAAAAAACCGGTTTCTCTCGACAACGATTTAAAGGCAAAAGCGAAGCTCGTTTATTTCTTCTACACCAATTGTCACGACGTTTGCCCGATTACTACCAAACGTATGGAAACCATACTGGGTAAACTCAAGCAGCAGGTTCCGAACGCCGATATCCAGCTGATTTCGATTACGGTAGATCCGAATCGGGATACTGCTGACGTACTTAAACAATATGCAAAACAATTCAATGCAGACCCAAATACCTGGGCTTTCCTGCGGGGAACGAAAGAGCAGACCGATGCGGTCATGAAACAGTTCCATGTCAGTGCGGAGGAAATGATGAACCATGACATAATGCACAGCGACCGTCTGTTCTTATTGGACGAGAAAAATCAATGGCGGAATTCGTATTTGATGGGAACCGGGGTGAAAGATGAAGAAATAATTGCGGACATTAAAACGCTGCTAGCAGAATAATCCTTAAAAAGGAAACCCCAGCCTGTAAGCTGGGGTTCTGTTACTTGCTTGTCTGAGGGGGAGCACTGATGAGCAAATTGCTTCGATCCATTGGGATTATGAGTGTCCTATTTTTTATAATCGGGAGCATCAGTCTCTGGAAGTCCATTCAGCCAGCCCGGGAACTGAACCTGAACTATTCAAAAGTCCCTTGGGCCGACCGAATCGAATCAGCGATTGTGAACCTCGGAGTCATGACTCTCTCAGAAGAGGATTTGACGAATCTGTTCAAGCAATATGTTGTAAAATCGGCTAAACTGCAGCAGCTGCCGATCACAGGGGCGGCCGTGGAACTGCACAGCGAATCCCTGGTCAGCCATGTAAATTTGAAAAAAGGATTTTTGAGCGTAGGAATCGAGACAAAAGCAAGTGTCACTCTGGAAGGGGATCGTCTCTTGATCACGCCTTACGAATATAAGCTCGGAAAAATCCCTCTGTCACCCGAAACGTTTTCCAAACTCCTGCTGCTCTTCAACACAGAATTGAAAACGCCGTTTGCCCTCGATCTCCGCTCCTATATTCCGCGGGAAATAGCCATTACATACGTTGAGCTTCTCCCCGGCAACCTGAGGCTTGGTCTGGTTCCGAAACTGTTCCTGCGTTAGTAGATTCCCCATGTCGGGAAGTAAGTTCCATGTAGAAGTAAGAGGGGGAAATTACGAAGGATCCGCCATTTTTAAACCACGAGAAGTTTTTCGTCCGCTTCTGTAAGTAGTGGGTCCTCACCATTTTTCAATACTTTTTCGGGAAAAATCCCTTCATGACTCAGCAACTTCTCCTCTTCCAACAACTCGCCCTTTTCACTTTCACAACAAATAGCATAAATTTCATCAAAATTTGCAAATGACATAGAACCACCTCCCCTTGTGTTTTATGATAACATCCCTCAAAATAGACGTCCATAAAAAGGAAGCGGACAAACTGGGTTGGACCAGGCGGTGTGAACCTCACCGCAGTTCTGGAGTGTCGGTCTGTTGTGATGATGGGTTAGGTGTGCAGTGATTGACTCCTCCTTGGGAAAATGACTCCTCCGCGGGAAATAGCAGACATTCAGGTGCTTATTGTCATATTTTTGGTAGTGAATCCAGCCGTCAGATAGTGAAATACCGGATCGAAAATCCGTTATTCTTCAAACTGGGAGGCAGCACCGCAACGTCAATGAACTCGAGCTGTTAGGCCAAAAAAAGACATACTTTCCATGCGGCAGGCGTAAATCTTACTCAAAGCAGTTCCAACAGCCGCCGGTTCTCTTCCCTTGCCCGCACCGCGATACGAAAATAGGTTTCATCCAGACCCGCGAACGAGCGGCAATCGCGGACAAAAATCCCTTTTTCCGCAAGCTTGGGCCAAAGCTGTTCGATTCGAACATCCTCACGCTGAACAAGCAGAAAATTGGCATCAGACGGAACCACCCGATACCCCTTTTCCCTCAGCTGTTCCGACAGAAACTTCCGTTCCGTTTGCAGCCAATCCAGTGTCCGCTGCCGAAATTCTTCATCCTCGAGCCCCGCGATGGCCGCCATCTGAGCCAACGTGTTCACCGACCAGGGAACCTGCATTTCCCGCATGCGGTCAACGAGATGCCCTTCTGCAGCCAGGTACCCGACACGAATCCCGGCAATCGCGTAAAACTTGGTCATTGAGCGGATGACGATCAGCTTCTCAAAGTCAGTAACGTACCGGATGAGAGTTCTCGCTTCCTCGTCCGGAAGAAAGTCAAGGAAAGCCTCATCAATCAGCAGCCACTTGTCCAGGTCTCTTGCAGTATGCAGGATTTCATCAAGAATCCCTCGATCAATACAGCGCCCCGTTGGATTGTTGGGATTGGCGAGTACCAGCAGGTCCACTTTTGGGAGAACTTGAAAAAGGGGTTCCGACTCGACCCGAAAACCTGTCTGTGCGGACAAGGGAACTCGCAGGATCTCGGCGCCCTCCACTTTCGCCGCTTGTTCGTACTCTCGAAATGCCGGCGTGACCGTTGCGATTTTTTTCGGCTGGATCAGCCGCATGGCCAAAAAAATCAATTCGGCAGCCCCGTTTCCAAGCAGAAACCGGCTTGCCGGCAGCGACCATTTTTTCGCCAATGCATCAAGCACGTCTTCTCCAAGTGGGTCGGGATAATCGATGATTCGGGGAAGCGCTTCCTGGATCGCGCGAAGTACCGAATCAGGTGGACCCAACGGATTCAGATTGGCGCTGAAATCCGCCATCTTATCCCGGCTCCATCCCCATTCCGTTTGGTAGCGGGTAATGTTGCCCCCATGCTGCATCACCATTGAAGCCCTCTCTTTCTGGCAGGTTCGATGCGAAACTATCAGAGCAGCACACCTACTGCCGTTAAAAGGAATACTGTCTCCAGCACTTCACAGATCGCCCCGTAGGTATCACCCGTTAGCCCGCCCAGCGACCGGGCAATGATGCGGGCCATCCACCAGAACGCCAGCCAGCAAATACAAATAATCACAAATCCTTTCACTTGCCAGAACAGCAAAGGCAGAATCAGCACGCTCGTGGCCAATGCCAATTGTGAAGAAGAGACTCGTCCGGCCAAGTGCACCCCCATTCCCTCCTGCCGAGCGGGTGGATATCCTGCAATCGCCCCAACCATAGCCGTTCGCCCAATTGCGGGCATCATGAGAAGCAGCAGGGGATTGTGTTTACCGACCGCCGAGAAGAGAGCCCATTTCAGGGCAAACAAACAGACAAAAGCGATTACGCCCATCGCCCCCACGCGGCTGTCCTTCATAATGGCCAGTTTTCGTTCCCGATCCCGACCGCTTAAGAGCCCGTCGGCCGTATCCATCAGCCCATCCAGGTGCAGCCCTCCGGTCACTACAATTCCCGCTATGACCAGGAGTACACTTGCTGCGTGTGGCGGCAGCCATGTGAAGAACACATAGGAGAAGGCGGCCAGAATCGCCCCGATCAACAATCCTATATAAGGGTACCAACGGACACTTCGAATGAACGCATTTTCGTCAAAATCGGCTTGTCCCGATTGAGGCAGAGGAATTCGCGTGAGAAATTCAATCGCCATCCTCCATTCACGTACAATGGAACGCAAGGGTGTCACCCCCTTTTTGCACTAATCAATGCCCCTGGCAGCTGCTGAGAGAATTCCTCCAAGCAGCAGCATCAATCCGGAGCTGATGTACAGAATTCGAATGGTTTGTTGGATATGCCGGGAAGCGAGTTCTTGCGAGGGTTCCCCCATATAGGCGCGGAATGATTCCCGTCCGTGATAGATGTTGCGTCCCCCGAGCCTGATCCCTAAAGCTCCCGCCACGCCCGCCTCCGGAATCCCGCTGTTGGGACTCGGATGTTTGGCTGCATCCCGGCGGATTGTATGCCATGCGCCTCTTGCCGAAAGGCGTAATACCCAAGCGGCTGCCACCACCAGCAATCCGGTAATCCGTGCGGGTAACCAATTGAGCACATCGTCAAAGCGGGCAGACGCCCAGCCAAAGTGCAGATACCTTTCGTTTTTGTATCCCACCATCGAATCAAGCGTGTTAGTGGCGCGATAAGCCATGGCAAGCGGTGCCCCGCCGATCATCGCATAAAAAAGGGGGGCGATCACAGCATCCACAATATTTTCCGCGACACTTTCCACTGCGGCACGGACCACTTCCGGTTCGGGCAGAGAAGTGGTATCACGGCTGACGATCCAGCCGGCCAGTTTTCGAGCCTCTTCCAGGTTCCCTTGTTCCAGCGCCTTCCGGATTCCGTTTCCCGCCTCAGCCAATCCGCGAACTGCAATGGTGGTAGAGATCAGCCAGATATTCAGCAACACGGCAAGCCACGGGCTGACCAAGCTTGCCAGCCACAGCAGGCCGACCACGATTCCCCCGCTGCCGCCCACCACAGCGATCAACAGGAGAATGCCCGCCCATTTTTCGCGTTTCGGGCGGGTTCCAAGTTTCGGACGGTTCCCATGGTCCGAACCCGTTCCGTGATTCGATCGCTTCTCCTGGTCCGCACAATTCCCATCTGTAGGGACCCGGAATACTATGCGCAGGAAGGATTCGAGCCGGGAGATCCCCTTGCCGATCACGATAACCGGGTGCGGCAGCCACCTCGGATCCCCAATCAGAAGATCAATCAGGAATGCCAGATATACCTGAATCATAATGCTGCCTGAATCTCCTTCAGATTGACAGGGATCCCTGCGATCAACGCATACACTGCATCCGATTCCCCGGCAAATAACTGGTTCATCAAACCGAGATAATCCCGATACTGCCGCAACAGTTTGGATTCCGGAACGATCCCTGCCCCGACCTCGCTTGTCACCACAACTACCGGGTGAGGATAGTTCCTGCAAGCCTCGATCAGGTCACGAGTCAGCTCGAGAACTTCTTTCTCTGACAGGGGGGCCGCCTGTCCTTGTGATTCCTTATCCCACATCCAGTTGTTTAGAAGGAGAGACAAGCAATCAAGCAGCAGAACCCCGGCGGTTTCATCCAATTCACGAATGCGGTTCGCCACGTCAGCAGTCTCTTCGATACAGCCCCATTCAGCAGGCCGACGTTCGATATGGGCCGCGATCCGTTGCTCGAGTTCGGAATCGATCTTCGGGCAGGTGGCGAGATAAGTGACGGGGAGACCCGTCGCTTGCTGTACCTTGGTGCAGTATTGTTCCGCAAACCGGCTCTTTCCGCTGCGGGAACCGCCGATGACAAGAATCAACTTTCGCTTGTTCAACCTATCACCTTTCCCCTATCGTAAATATCGAGCGCCTCGTTCAATGCCTTTGTAACCGCCTGCGCGATCAATGTACCGACAACGGTGCCCGGTCCCCCATATTCCATACTCTGACCACGTCCGGTTGTGGCAATCACCACAGCATCTGTCGTGGTACCCGTTGCCATTTGTCCGCTTCCGGGACACCGGATTCCCCGTTCATAGAAAATTGCCGTTTTCACTTCCGTCACTGTCGCTATCGCATTCACCATGGCAGCATCCGTCATTGTCCCGTCAATCAACACAACCATGTTAATCGTTCCGAGGGGATAAGGGAACGGATTTAAAGCGGAAGTCTGCTCTTGTCCCAGGTAGGATGGCCAAGTCCCTGCCCGCCATGCGTTGCCGCTCCCCGCCGTAACCACCGCAACTACAAGCAGGGGAGAGTCGGGCTCGGAACCAACTGACTCAAATGCGACGACGCCATTTTTCACATCCACAGCAGTCATCAGCCCGATTGATTGGTCCGGCAGCCCCAGTTCCCGGATTTCACGTTTTAAATCTTCTGCCGGATCGCTGCATCGATATCCTTTATGTACGGTCAGATTCAAAATCGAACGGATGTCGTCCTGACGCCCTCCCCGATAAACTGCCGAACTAAGGGTTCGAAGGGGAACCTCGCTTTTAATGACCAATCGTTTGTCATACCTTTCAAGCGTCACGTCGGGGAGCAGTAGTTGTGAATCAAGAAGCTGCATCGGCGACTCCCGCTTCCGCAAAGGTAGCCATTTCCCGAAGCACTCGTGCAGCCGCTTGCACCACAGGCAATGCCAATGCAGCCCCGGAGCCTTCACCCAAGCGCATCGAGAAATCAAACAACGGCTGCAGTTCCAATGCTTCCAAGACAATACGATGGCCCGGTTCAACCGATTGGTGGGATCCGAACAAATAAGAACGGACCAACGGTTCGATTTTGGCGGCTGCCAGTGCTGCCGCGCTTGTGATAAAGCCGTCAACAACCACCGGAATCCGGTGGGCCGCACAAGACAGGATCAGACCTGCCAGACCGCAAATTTCAAGACCACCCACTTTTGCCAATACATCGATCGGGTCTGTTGGATTCGGGGAATTCACCCGGATCGCCTTCTGAATGGTCTCAATCTTGTGCTGAACCCCTTGACTGGAGAGGCCCGTGCCTACCCCGACCACTTCCTGGACGGGTCTTCCTGTCAAAACCGCCGTGATAGCCGCGCTGGCTGTTGTATTGCCGATCCCCATCTCTCCGAGCGCAACCATTTTGTAACCGGCCTGATGGAGTTGGCTTCCCATTTCCCATCCGACCTGCAGGGCTTTCTCCGCCTCTTCTCTGGTCATCGCCGGTCCTTTTGCCATATTGTCTGTGCCGTAACGAACTTTCTTCACCCACAGGCGATTCGAAGTTTCCGAGGGCACTGGAATATCCGATTTCACACCCACATCCACCACATGGACATCGGCGTTCGCATTTCGGGCCAACGCGTTAATCGCTGCTCCTCCAGCGAGAAAGTTCAACACCATCTGAACCGTCACTTCGGAGGGGAATGCGGATACTCCCTCTTCTGTCACCCCATGATCCCCCGCCATCAAAACCACGGCACACGGGGTGACGGTTGGGATCGTTTCCCCTTGAATCCCCGCCAGCCGGATTCCGATTTCTTCCAACAGTCCGAGACTTCCCTGCGGTTTTGTGAGCTGGTCATGCCGTTCACTTGCGAGTTTGATCGCTTCTTGATTGAGTTCTTCAATTCCAATCGGTAACTTCCACATAGTTAGTACCTCCAGCTTCGAATATGATTCCCTATATCGCGTCCACCCGGATTGGGTTCTCGGATCCCCATCAATACGGCGGACACCCGGACTGACGCTCTTCGGGTCCCCATTAAAGTACTCGGATTATGCTACAAAGGCTTGCATCACTTTAATGGGTATAATAGTTACTCCCCCCAGTCCGAAGACCAGGGGGAGGTATGCACATACGCGTACCAGCCCCTTTTTCCTCGAAAAGCGGCCTTCTCACACTCACAGGCAGGTTTCCTGGCTCGAGTTCATGATCTTCGTTCGTCTTCCCGCGATGTTCTCACGGTGACCAGTGAACGAGACTCCCTCTTACAGTGGCGGGACCGCACCGGATTCGCACCGGATTTCCGCTATTATCCGTTTCTATGAAACGGCACCTGTGAGTATAATAGGATTATTGAAAATATGTATAGTTCCATCATGCACTATAGGGGGCTGGAATGACAAGGATAATTTTGGTTCGACACGGAATTACGGATCACAACCTGGAATATCGGCTTTCCGGCTGGACAGATGCACCTCTTAATGAAGTGGGAGTTCAACAAGCGGAATGCGTGGCCGATCGGTTAGAACAACTGGTTCGAGAGGACAATCAAGTAGATGGTATCTACGCAAGCCCATTGCAGCGGGCCGCCCAAACCGCCGAGATCATTGCAAACCGCCTCGGGCTGTCTGTCACATGTCGGGATGAGCTGAAAGAAATGAATTTTGGAGTCTATGATGGAGTCCCCATCACCGAGTTATATGAGACGCACAAAGAAATGGTCGATCGTGCATTAAATCCCGGCGATGATGAGTTCGGGTGGGAAGGAGGGGAAACCCGGGCTGAACTCTATCATCGAATTGAGCAGGCAATCCGAAGGATTGCAGACAATCATCCGGAACAGACTGTGGTGATCGTCACACATGCGGGCGCTATAGCGTATTTCATCACGGGCCTGCTTGATAAGCCATTATCACACTGGAACGAATATCATGTCGCGAACTGCAGCCTGACAACGGTATTGTGGAAGGACGGAAGGTTTGAACTGGAAACCCACAATGAAACCTCCCATGTTCCGAAAGAAAAATTCGCCCAGTTGATTGAAGAGGCGAAAAACCGGTTGGGCATGAAGGCGGTGTGAGAAAAAATCCGCCCTATGGGAGTCTGGGACCCCTTTAAGAACTGTCAGTACGGGTCCTTTTTTTAATGTGGACGGGCATTAACGGATTTTCAAGTCTTTATATGCATACTTTGGAGCCGTGACGTCTGCAAAATCGCAGAATAGGCCCCCGAAAATCTCTTATTCTGAAAATCGACGCTGGAATTAGGGAAATAAGACCGTCAAAAACCTCTATTTCACCTCTATGTATGTTCCAATCCTGTAGTATAAACTTCCCCTATCCAAATCCCGGCCGGTACGAGCGAATACGTACTGAACCGTTTATGGAGTGGGGCCACTTTTCCAAAATGAAAAAACCACTCGAAAGCTCGAGTGGTTGCCCGTTTACCTCACCTGCACATACTCACCAAAAATATATCCAACCGTGCCGTTTTGCAGTTCAACTTTATACCAACCGCCGGTTTCGCCCAGGATTGCAACCTGGTCCCCCTGTCCGGCAGACGTAAGAATCGGATTGTTGGTTCCGGGGCCCTGACGGACGTTCACGCCGCTGGTTACTGTCCCTGTTCGTAGGGAAGCTGTTCCGGAACCTGATCCTGCTCCGGAATTCGCTCCGGAACTCACCCCTTGTCCGCCATTTCCTCTTGAACCCGCCCCTGCTCCGGCACCCGCCGCCAAAGCCGATTTCGAATTGGCGGGCTTCCCGTCTTCTCCCAGCGTCTCCCGCACGAACTTCTGCACACCTTTCACATCCGGCTGGAGGATGGACTCCCCAATCGCGTTGTACGTTTCCGTCAAGAGTTCGTTTGGCGGAACCTGGACAGCGTTCATTGACGATTGATCCAAAGCCAGAAGGTCAGTTGACAGACGCATCAAATCGGTGGCCGTCATGTTGGTCTGCACATAAGACTCGGCTTCTTTTAACATACTGGGGAAGCGCACAAGCGTGAGCGGCGTCTTCATTTCCGCAAGAACCGCTTTCACCAGCTTCCTCTGCCGGTCCGTTCTTGCAAAATCCGCAGTTATATCTCCACGATACCGGACGTATTGCAATGCCTCGCGGCCGCTTAAGTGCTGGAGCCCTTTTTTCAAGTTGATGTCATAGACACCATCGTCCACATGCTTCATCGGAATCTCGACGTTGATGTCAACTCCGCCGATTGCATCGACAATTCCCTCGAACCCATGGAAGTCGGTGACCACATAATAATGAACCGGAATTTGCAGAAAGTCTTCGACCGTTTTGACGGCAAGACTCGGACCGCCAATCGAGAAAGCTTGATTGATCTTGTTCTTCCCGTGCCCGGGAACCGTTACATACGTATCCCGCATAATGGACATCAAGGCAGCCGTGTTGGTTTTCGGATCAATGGAGACCAACATCATGGAATCCGATCTTGGCGAGCTATCTTTATCCCGATTGTCGACGCCGAGCATCAGGACATTGACTCGTTCTTGTCCGTCCCATTCGCTTGCGGCAACTGAATTTCCGATTTTGGAAAATTGGTTCTGATTGGCTTTATCAAGAAATTTCATCACTGCAATCAGATTGTATGAAAATAAGCCGAGTACAAATGCGGCCAACAAAAGCAGAATTCTGCGAAATCCCCTGCCTCGCCGCTTGCGCGTCCGGACCCGGCTTTCGATTTGCTCCGATTGGTTTTCGGTTTCATTCACGGGTTGAAAGTTCAATTTGACCGCTCCTTTATCGCCTTACCCCAGAAAACTCCGTTCCGATCTTGGGTTCATTGTACCATGACTGTCCCTGCCCGGAAAATATTGCAAAAGTCCTGAATTCAAAAAGATGGCGGTTTGCTGTACGAATCGTCTTGAAACGGCTACAATAATACCTGTTAGGAGGATGTGAATTGAATACGATCTGGAACAGTATACGCAAACCATCTTTATACAAAGAAATGACACAACGACCTTTGTGGCGTTTGGTTCTCACACTGTTGCTCTTTTTTATGCTGGTAACCGCCATCCAGACATTTTCCATGGCTAAAGTGATGAACCCTTTTTTAACCTTTATGGAAAAAGAATTTCCCGCCAAAATGCCTTCCTTCACATATGACGGAAACGAACTGCGTGTGGATGCAGCCACACCGCTGACACTGACGAGCCGGGATGGATATCATGTAATTGTCGATGTCTCCGCTCCTTATCCCAAGGATTCGATTAACCAAATCACATCAGGAGTGGTCATAGGCAAGACGGAATTGTATATAATCGAACGTGGGGTTCAGCCGATTCCGTATAAACAAGTGGCCATTTTTCCGCTTGCCAATGGCACGGTAATTACAAAAGACCTTGTGATACAGATTACACCCTGGTTGAAGCCCGTTTTCATTGTATTCCTGGTCTTGTTTTCGTTTGTTCTGATTGCCTGGACGTTTATTCAGATTACGATCTTTTCTTTCATCGCATCCGTCCTCGCTTCGAGCCGGAAAATCCGTCTCAACTACAGGCAGGCATGGTTAATCTCGGCATTTGCCTTTGTTCCGGCTGCCCTGATTGATCTTCTTAACTTTTATTTAAGGTCACCCTATGTGGGACTCGCCTTCTGGGTGGCGGTCTTCACTTATATCTACCATGGTGTTGGCAGTTTCAGCGAAAGGAGTGGTTTGGATTGACGACAATGAATGTGCAAAACAGTCGGTTGCTCGAACAGGAAATCAGAGAGCTCATCATCCCCGCTCAAAAGGTTGCCCATGTGCAGGTAGGGAATTCTTTGGAACACGCCCTCCTCGTTTTAACCAAATCCGGGTACTCCGTCATTCCGGTTCTCGACCTGCAGGACCGGATTCACGGTTTGATCAGCACCAACATGATTTTTAATTCCATGCTCGGGTTACAAGGCCTCGAATACGAAAAATTGGACGGTCGCAAAGTGGAAGACATCATGAACACCAAGGTTCCCCGCCTCAAGGAAAGCGACAATTTCCTGCGCGCATTGGAGCTGTCCATCAACAACCCGTTTCTCTGTATTGAAAATCAAGACAACAAGTTTGTCGGGATTCTGACCCGAAGATCGATTCTCGCCTTGGTGTATCGTCAGTTCCGAAACGAGAAAAACGTTCAGTAACACGAAAAAAGGTCCGGCTTACAATAGCCGGACCTTTTTTCATTTCCTTGATTCTGTTGGAAAGCGCATCAATCCCGGCTGCTGCACCGTTACATAGAGGGGACTCTGGCGGGAGGATTTTAGTAGCTACCGGAATCAAAATCTCCTTTTTGAATGTCAAATTTTTCGTCTACAGTCGCTGCCAAATGATGACCTTTCATTTCAGCTTCATCAGGTCTCATGCTTTTAGACAATTGGTCATTGTATTTGAGGAGATCTTGACGTTGTTGTTCAAACACCTCTTGGGTATCCTCTATCATTGTAATCCCTCCTTTTCGACTTTTATTATTAGCATAGGAATCAATTACCATTGCCAGGTAATCGGCAAGCTGGTCAAAGGTTCCGGCAAATCCTTGCTGCATGGACTCGAGCATCGACTCGAAGGTTTTGATTTCCTCCTCCGTCGCGTTGATAGGGCCTCCCCGCATCGTTAAGGTCGTCTTGCCTTCATGCTCGGTAAACGTCAGCATGTTCAGGACTTCCAGCGGCCAAGTGCTGCTGATGCTGCTGAAAGGTGCCCGGACCGTGTTCCCCTCCGCATCGGAGAAGGAGCTGACGTAGACGAGTTTCTCCGGTTCAGCGATTTCCCGGTAAACAAATTTGCCCCACATTTCGTGTCCTTCAGGGGAGCGCATGCTGTACTGGAAGATTCCTCCCGGGCGGAGATCCAATTTGGCGACATTCATCGTGAAACCTTTCGGCCCCCACCAGTGCTGCAGGTGCTCTGATTGAGTAAACGCCTTGAACACAAGTTCCCGTGGTGCATCGAAAGTGCGCGTGATAACCAACTCGATTTGTTTGGACATTTCAATTCCTATGTCATTTTGTTAATACCTGCAGGACTACTTCTTGTCGTCGCGGTTCACTTCCTTTCTTTGCAGTTCCTGGAGATAATCGTCCAATCGATCGAATTTCTCGTCCCAGACGTGGCGGAAGGATTCGAGCCAGGCGTCCAGTTCTATGAGCGGCTCGGGCCGCAGCTTGTAGATCCGCCGATTGGCGATGGCATGCACCTCGACGAGTCCGGCATCACTAAGTACGCGAAGATGCTTGGATGCTTGCGGCTGGTTGAGCCCAAGTCGGTCGGCAATTTCCCCCACTGAGAGAGGGCCCCCACGCAAGAGTTCGACAATGTGTAATCGGTTTGGTTCGGCCAGAGCACTCAAAGTTGCCATGTTCATGCTGCTTTCACGCTCATATAACCTTTCTCCTTTCCAAGCTGAATATACCTGAAAAGGAATATTCCGGTCAAGGAATATTGGGTAAATATTTGGACCAATTCCGTTACACAACATGAAAAAAACCTTGCGTCAATCGCAAGATTTTCTTATTCAGGTTGTTCCGGTTTATATCTTTTTAATTTGTATCGAGGTAACTTGATTCTCTTTAGACTTTTTTCTGTTCGATTGATTTTCTCTCCAAGCAAACAGTGAAAGCAAACGCCGGAAATCCCATACAGATCAACGCGCTCAAGAAAAGTTTTCTTACAAGAATCACACTCAAATAAAACCATTATACCAGTATTCATCAGAAGCTCCTCTTACTATTTCACCTTATTGTTTTTACAAGGTAACATAAACAGATCCGTTCATCTATCTGAAATTTTTGGCAGCTATTCGGACAGCACCAGCCTGGTTTGCCCCGGCTGAGGAAAAATTTTATTCGGTTTCAAGATATTGTCCGGATCCAGGCTCGTTTAATTCTCCGTATCATATCAAGCCCGACCGGTCCCAATTCCATTTCCAAAAAAGGGGCCTTCATCGTGCCAATCCCATGTTCCCCGGAAAGCGTGCCCCCCAGTTCAATGGCAACCTTGAATATCTCGCTGACCGCCTCTTCGACGCGACGCATTTCTTCCTTGTCCCTTTCATCCGCCATAATATTCGGATGCAAGTTGCCGTCTCCCGCATGACCGAAAACAACAATATCCACATTGTATTTGTCGCGAATCTGCCGGAGCCTTTCAAACATCTCCGGAATCTTGCTCCTGGGCACTGTTGCGTCTTCCGAAATCTTCGTAGGCTTTATCCGTGTGACGGCGGGAGATACGAGCCTGCGAGCCTTCCATAGTTCTTCCCGCTCCTCTTCATTTTGGGCGATTCTGACTTCTGACGCATTATAGTGACGACAAATTTCCACCGCTTTCAGAATTTCCTCCTTCACCGCAGCCGGATGTCCGTCTACTTCGATCAGAATGATTGCATCCGCCCCCACCGGTAAACCGCAGGGCTTGAAGTTTTCGACCGCCCGAATCGACGCGTTGTCGAGAATCTCCATTTTTGCAGGGAGAATTCCGCTTGTCAGCACCCCGCTGATCGCGCGTCCCGAATCGATTAAATCAGAGAAGACCGCCATTAGTGCTTTTCTGGCGGGCGGCTTTGGGATTATCGGAAAAACCACCACATCCGGCAAATAATTGCCAAAAGAAGAGTCGAACGCATAGCAGTGCCGTTCCTCCAACGAGTCCAGAACGCGATCCGCATCAAGCATCTCGATCAGTTCTTGCACAATCTCCTTCTTCAACTGATTCTCCTCCCACTTAATTTGCCTTCGGGACCTTGCTTGTATCAAGCCCTTTTTCTTTATAGAACTTTTCCGCTCCCGGATGCAGAGGGATTGTTAATCCATTGAGAGCCGTATCGAGCTTGATGAACTTGGCGATCTCATGGGCGTTCACCAAACGGTCCGTATTCTCATAAAGAGTTTTGGTAAGTTCATAGACAAGCCCATCGTTCAAGTCCTTCCGTACAAGCAGTATATTTGCCACGGCCAATGTGTGGATTTCTTCGGTTTGCCCTTTGTAAGTATTCGCCGGAATCACATATTCGAAGTACCAGGGATACTTTTCGGTGATTTTCTTGATCATCTCCGGCTCAAACGACAGCAGCTTCACGTTAAAGGAAGTCGCCATATCCAGAATTGCAGCAGTCGGCAATCCGCCGAAAATCATGGCTGCATCCGCCTGTTTGTTTTTCATTAATTCAGCCGCTTCACTAAAGCCGACGAAGTCTGCTTTTACATTCTTCTTTGTCGTATAATCCAAGCCGTACTCGCCAATCATTTCTTTAGTGCTGATCTCCGTCCCGCTGCCGACAGCTCCCGGAACGATTTTCTTTCCTTCCAAATCTTTTATGGATTTGATTCCGCTATCGCCGCGAACAACAAAGTGCATCACGTTCGGATAGAGATATGTCATGGCACGCAAATCTTTTTGCTGGCGGCCTTTAAACTGCCCTTCCCCTTTGTAAGCCTGAACCACAATGTTATTTTGCGAGAATCCGATCTCCGCTTCCTTTTTCTCCAGAAGTTCAATATTCTTCTGGGAAGCGGGAGTGGATGTGGCCGATCCTTTCACCCCTAATTTATCTGACCAAAGTTGAGCCGTCGCATTGCCCAAAGGATAATAGACTCCCCCTGTGGTGCCGGTTGCCACGTTGACCACTTCCCCTTTTACCGATTTGCCTGCATCTCCCCCCCTTGTGTTTGCGAAGAGCATCCTGCAAATACACTCGCAACCAACGTGAAAACCACAGGTAAAACGAACCGCTTTTTCATACCGTTAAGCCCCCTCTTTCGAATGACTGATCTATCCTGAAACGAGTATGCTCGTTACAAGGCTTTGTTTTTTTCCACCCTGATCTTCGCCACTCCGGAAATCCGTTGAATAAGGATTAAAGAGACAAACAGGATCAAGCCGATGATGTCAAGATACAGCTGGTTGACTAAAGTAAGCCCGACAACCCCACAAACCCGGCCTGTTCCGGGATTGCCAGCTTGCGTTGTGGTAATTTTGAATCACATAAGAGAGAGATAGAGCAGCAATCGTTGTGATCAAGATCGCCTAGCCGATCTGCAGATAGGACGCTTTCACCACAATCAGCATCATTTCAGGCCGCTGCGCAAAATAATACGGTACCAAAAATCCTACGAGAGCCAATCGCCACGCCTGCCAGGTCCCTTTTTGCGGATCGCACTTTGCGATTGCACTCGCCGTGTACGCTGAAAGAGCAGTTGGCGGGGTGACATCTGCCAGCGCTCCGTAATAGAAGACAAACATGTGAGCAACAAGCGGCGGCAGGCCCATTTTCACCAGCACGGGTTCGGAGACAGTGGCAACGATGATATAGGTAGCTGTTGTCGGCACTCCCGTTCCCACTATGATGGAGGTAATCATTGTAAGGAACAGAGCCAGCAAAACGTTGTTGCCCGACATATCCAGAATGGCGGAACCGAAGGTGAGCCCGAGACTCGTCAAAGAAGCGGTTCCCACCACAAATCCAACCACTGCACAGGCAACTGCCACGGCGACGGCACCCTTTGCGCCGTCCTCCAAGCTTTTCAGAATTTGACGGAAGCTCATTCTCGTTTCTTTTTTGAACATCCCGACAGCACTACGGATACAGTCGCATAAAAAGCTGCAAAGAGTGGCGTATAGCCAGTGAACATCAGATAGAGCAATACACCAATCGGAATCAGCATATGCCCGCGGGATTTCAACGCATCGATGACCTTAGGCAGTTGATCTTTCGGCAACCCTGTAAGCCCGTTTTTACCGCCTCCACGTGGACCATGATCCAAATCGAAGCGTAGTATAAAATGGCCGGAATGGCGGCCGCGATAATAATCTGGCTGTACGGAACTCCGATAAATTCCGCCATGATAAAAGCGGCAGCTCCCATCACAGGCGGCATGATCTGTCCTCCGGTCGAACCGGCCGCTTCCACTCCGGCAGCAAATGTCGGGCGGTACCTTACATTTTTCATCATCGGAATCGTAAAGGCACCTGTACTTGCTGCATTGGCCACCGCACTGCCGTTGATCATCCCCATAAATCCTGTGGTCAGCAGCGCAACCTTGGCCGGCCCACCCGGCTTATGTCCGGCAGCGGCCAGCGACACATCGTTGATTAATTTCGACAAGCCTGTCCCTCCCAAAAATGCGCCAAACAGAATGAACAGGAACATATACGTTGCGGAAACGCCCAAGGCAATCCCAAAGATCCCTTCTGTCGACCAAAACATATGCTCAGAGATGCGTTCAAGCGTATAGCCGCGGGTATGAAACCGGCCCGGGACATAATTTCCGAAATACGCGTAAAGCAAAAAGACAAGTCCCGTGATCGTCAACTCTTTCCCCAATACCCTCCTGCTTGCTTCCAATACAAGAAGGATTCCTGCTCCGCCGATGAGATGCTCCACTTCGGTTAATCGCCCTCCACAGAAAGCGATTTCATTCCACTGAATCACAAGATACAAGTTCACCAGAATACTGAACAAAACCAGAACGAGATCAATGAAACTGGGTCTTTCTTTCGGTGCCCCTTTCCGGGCCGGGTAGAGCAAGAAGGCCATGACAAGCACGAACATCAAATGAATGGATCGTTGAATAATCGAATCAAATACACCAAATCCCGATGTATACAGCTGAAAAACGGACCAGATAATTGCGATAACGGAAACGATCACCGCCCATTTTCCCGCTACACGGCGAAAGCGAAATTCCGCATCCGCTTCTCTCATCACTGCTTCTGCATCAATCCCCTTTGAGAATTCGGCAACCAGATCTTTCTTTTCTGACATTTTTCCCACCTCCGTCATTGCTTTTCCCCAGAATATTTCGTTATCTTCGGCAATATAAAAAGCCAGTCAATCGCACAACAAAAACAGCCCCAGATGTACGATTGAACTGGCTTATCACCCGCGCTTTGGCTTCCGGTCGAGAAGTCCAACAGATGTGACAGTTCGCTCTGATATGAAATTGCAGGTATTTTCTATTTCTATCAAATTGTCTGAAATTCCTTCAGAAGGCTGGGAAATTTTTTTTCAAAAAAAGAAGCTTCTTAAGGGCGAATTGTCACATGAGTTCCCAACGGTACCAGCTTTGACAGCTCCAGCACATCCTTGTTATGCATCCGGATACAGCCCCTCGATACCCGTTTGCCGATTGAAGAAGGCCGGTTCGTACCGTGAATTCCGTAATGTTTTTTCGACAGTCCCATCCAGAGAGTCCCATAAGGTCCGCCCGGATTCGGAACTTTGTTGACAATCATAAATTCGCCGTGCGGCGTTTTCGTTGCCACCCTTCCAATCCCAACCGGATAGGTCTTAACCAATTTGTCTTTATCATAGAGATAGAGTTTCCTCTCTGACAAATCCACTGTAATCCGATAAACGGCCATCTCGCATTCCCTCCGCTTGCCCCCTTTTCGGGCAGTCTTACACTAAACAGGGTATGCGGATGCCCAATTTTATGAGCCTGATTGCATTACAGATCGGTCTCGTGCAGACTGACTGTTGCAAAATACCGGGTTCCCCGACCCGGAACCCCAAACTGATACCCGTCCTTGCATTCATGAATCTTATGAACACAGCTGGAACAAACCACCATGCCGCATTTGGAACACCACGAGATCCACTCCAGCAGATTCTGCGATTTTTTGCAGGTGGGGCAATCCTTCATCCGATACAATGACTTATGCATGAAAACCCTCTCCTCCTAGATGAATTCTCCCTTGGCGACCATCACTACGCTGCCGCCGACAAACACATCAATTTTGTCCCCCTTGTCTTCCGCTCGAAGGTAGAGTAACGATTTTCTGCCGATTTCATACCCTTGTTCGACACGCAGATCGATGCGATCGTCTTCAAAATACGCACATCATAACTGCCGTTGAGCTGCATTTCAGCGTCGGAGAGGGAAGCTGCCCCTGTAAAAACGGCGAGTTGGTTTCCTGCGTATTTCTCTTCAGCAAACACGATATAAAATGTGAGGCCGGGCATGTCAATCCCCCCTAATTTTTGCAGAATCAGAGATTTTTAGAAAGGCTCTTTTCGCAAAGATTGTTGTTTTTAAACCATGACACTATGATAGGATAAAGGTAGGAACATCCGTTCCAGATCCTGCGTCTATAGGGTGCGGGGCAGATTCCGTGAATGCACGCCTCGTATGGTGGTTCAAACATCATGCAACTTACGGGTTTTTTGCAAAGCTACAAACTTTGCGAAAATAGCGTATGAGGATTGTACGGGAAGAGACTCCGTTTGGCAATCAGAATTTTACGTCAAATTTTAACCCTTTCCGCGTTGGAAAGGGGGTTCTTTTCTCCTTTCTTGCTATTCCGGATTCACACGCTTCTTCGGTTGCTAATAAGGCAGATCCGGTATGTATTGCTCTCCCTTGTTACGGCCAATCCAGTCCAATTCAGCCAGCGCAAGGAGCTCGAAGTTCTCCGCCACATGTTTGTCCCCTTGCTTCCGCCATCCTTCAAAGATCGGGTGGAACCTGCTGTAAAAACCGTTGATGTACCACATATCAAAAATCAGATCGGGATGCACGAGCCCATTTTTGTAGAAAGTACCGATCATCTCAAAAAAGCCGTACAGGGTAACAAAATGATCGAACCCTTCGGTTCCTCGCGGATACTTATCGGAAAACTGTTCATACGTGGCCGCTTTAAATTCCGCAGAGAACCATTTTCGCGCCGCCCTCATCCTTTCCGATTCAAAATGCTGATACAGTTTAAACATCATATCCGCATCTTGATAGGTAGGTTTCGTCAAACTGCTCACTCCTTGGATTGGAAAAACTCCAGCCGCTCGTGATCCGGACCGTAGAAGAAGCCTATTCGAACGCCATCAAGGATCGTCCGCGGTTCTTGGTCGATTAGTTTCACATTCAATTGCTTCAGTCGTTCCCATGCTTTGTCGATGTCAGTGACTGTAAAAGCCAAATGGTTCACGACACCCTTCTCCGGATAGGTTTCTCCCGTGCCTGCAATCAGTTCAATCTGCATATCGGGATATCCCGGAAACGCCATAAAGATGAGCTCCACTTGCGGATTTAATTTCTCGCGCTTCAGCAGTTCGAGACCGATTACCTCCTCGTAGAATTGGATGGACCTCTCCGCATCCGATACCATTATGCCGATATGCTCCACTTTTTTAATCATCGACTCTTCACCTCTTATTGGAAGATTGTACAACTTTCTTGCAGAAATCGCCAACTTCATTTCTCCTTTTTTCTCTTGGCCGCATAGGGTACAGCAGCACAAGAAAAAGGAGGAGATGAAATGTTTCCGCGGGCAGACCACGGGTGGAAACGGCGTCCTGCCTTACTGCGTCTAGAAGATGTGGGCCCTGGCGGTTCCTTTCGAACAGCGGACGATTTGGGTCGATTGCGAGCCGTTTTTGAATACCTGAAGTTCCAAAATGTCCCTTACCATGTGGCCCTGATCCCCAGATGGATCAGCCTCCAACCGGATGGAAGCTGGTATGACAAGGGAATTGATGCCCTCTACCCCGATAAGTATATGCGGGGCTTTCTGGCATTGATGCAAAAAACTCAAAGAGAGGGGGCCTTGTTTGGAGCGCATGGGTATACCCACCAGTACGGTGATCGCAAAATGCCGGATGACGATCAGGATTCGGGAACCGGAAGTGAATTCAATGTGAAGGGGGCTTCCGTAACAACCACCCCCTCTTATACGGTGGATCGCATTACAAGGAGTCTGTTTGCGTTTCAAAAAGCGGGCTTATATCCCCATTTTTGGGAGTCTCCTCACTATAATCACACTTTGGAACAGGAGGCAATTTTTGAACGGTTCAGGCGGGTGATCTATCAATCGGATGTTCGCGGCCGGGCGGGAGAAAACGCATATCTATCCGAAACGGGAGTTGTCTATATTCCCACCCCGCTTGGCTACATTCATGAGCAAAACTCAATCGACCAAGTCTTGTCCAAACTCCCCACGTTTCGGGGAGTGGCCTCGATCTTTTATCATCCGTTCTTGGAATTCCTCTATCTGGAGCCTGTGAAAGATGCTGCCGGCCACTCGGTGATTCGGGAAGAACTTCCTGTATACCGGTATAAGCCTGGGGAAGAATCACCCCTTCAACGGTTGGTAAAGGGATTTAGGGAGCACGGATTGCACTGGGTATCGCTGTATGAACTTGTACCGCAAGTTTCCCGCCACAGCCAATCTATCATCGGAGGTCGATGATGTGCTATAGTGGGTAACAAAAAATGGGATCGTGATGATGATGAAAAAGAGGATCGGTTGTCTGCATGCGCACTACTCGAATATCGAATATATCGAACGACTGGGTTCCTGGACCGGAATCGATTTCATCCATTTCGTCGATCCGGGTCTTGTCTATCGTTTGACTTCTGACCCGGAATTCGATTCGGACCAAGCAAAACGAAAAATCAGAGACCAGCTTCAATGGATCGCGGAGTGCAAGGTAGATGCGATTCTGATTACGTGCACGAACTATATAGCTGCCTTAGACGGAGAAGATATCGGAATTTCTGTGCCCATCCTCAACATCGACGAGCCTTTTTTTGACCATTTGTGCGGGCAGACTCTGCCTCAAATCTTACTGTTTACAAATCCGAATACAGTCGAAGGTACCATGAAGCGACTTCACCAGTTTGCCGAGCGGAAGGGACGTTCTGTGAAGATCGAACCGCTTACGTATTCGTCTCCATTTTCCTTTTCCCAGATCTCTTTCCCCAATCCCCAAAGTGCATCTGAAAATCTTTTTGGTTTTCTTATCACAATGATTTCATCCCGAATTTCATCGTACTTCCATATCAAACCGTCACCAATACCCAAATTAGCTTTCTCTCGTATATCTTTTGGAATAGTTGTCTGAAATCTATTTTTAATTTCGCTTTCCGATTTCAATATATGTTCCATTTAAATAAGGGGTAGAGGTAGAAGGACCTTCCACACGATAATTTGAAACGCGAAAAAATACACCTGTTCAATACAAAGGAACCACACCTGTTTTCCCCAAAACGACCACCAGCAGACTTATACCAAGACTCAAGAAAACATTTCGGCTCACGATCATAACTCCCAGACACACTGCACTCGCCAGAAGATACAGGGGCTGGATGACAAACTCCCCCTGTTTCACGAACAGCGAAGGAAAAATCAGACCGGCGAAAATGCCGACCGGAATAAATGTTAATCCATTTTTCAACCGGGGTGAGAAGAAGCTGTCCGGCAATCGTAAAAACGCTCGACGAGTCAAATAGGTTACTGCTGCCATTCCGAGAATGAGAAGAAAAGTGCTGCCGGTACTCACGCCATTTTTACCTCCTTCGCAACCACCGGTTGAGAAAAGTAGCCGATCATGAAGGCAATCGCCCCGGCTCCCAACAGATGCAGGCCGTTCGGCAGTACAAATGCGAAACAGATCGCTAACACGCCGCACACAAGAAAAGTCAGGATTCGCAGCACAGAGACCAACTGATAATACGCCAGCGCCAGGAACATGGCTGTGAAGCTAAAACCCAAGCCAAGGGCATTCGGGTCGGGAATCCAGCTTCCTGCAGCAGTTCCGATCCAAGTGCCAAGAGCCCAACCGAAATAAAGAGTGAGACTGACTGTGACGATGTAAGATTTATTGCTTGGATTGTGGCGAAAACGGTTTAACGTGATGGCATACTGCTCATCCGTCAGGAAAAAGGCAGACCCGTTGATAAATGTTTTCGAAAAAGAACTGTAATGAGGGGACATGGACAATCCCATCAAAAAATGGCGTGAATTCAGCAGAAAAGTGGCCAGTACGATCGACCAGATTCCAGCATGTTCGGCTAACATCGCCAGGGCCGTGAATTGAGCAGAACCGGCGTAGACAATCAATGACATCCCGACACTTTCCCACGCAGACAAGCCAGTCTGGGAAGACAGCATGCCAAAAATCGCTCCGAATATGATGATACTTACCGCGATTGGCGCAGCGTCCAGCAAACCTTGCCTCCATTGTGTCAGCGAGAGATCCCTTTTCATGCAGACATCTCCTTTCTTGTTCGCAGGATCGAGGTCAAAATTTCCATCCCCGCTTCAATCTGTTCGCTATTTTCGTAACTGTAACAAAGACGTATAAATGGCTGATCCGTTTCACGAGCCAAAAACATATCACCGGGAGCAAAAAGGACTCCCCCCGAAATCGATTCTTTTAAAATTTCTTTCGGCTGAATCCCTTCAGGCAATGACACCCAGTAATAAAAACCGCCTGCAGTGGGTTCAAACGAGATTCCAAGCGGTGTGAGACTGTCCAAAAATCGTCCCATCACGTCCGCCTGTTTGCGATAAAGTTGGCGGCATCGCTCAAGGTGTCCAGGCAAACATCCATCCTGCAAAAACGAGAGCAGTGCATGTTGGCCCAGTGTGTTCGTTGTGATCGAAAGCTCTTTCCGGCGGGTCACCAACTGGATAAAAGAGCGGCTCCCTGCCACCCAGCCCAATCGGAGGCCGGGGAACAGGATTTTCGAAAATGTATTGATGTAGATCACATTCCCCTGGCGATCCATTGATTTCAAAGGAGCGGGCGGTTCTGCACCGTGCTGCAAATGTCGATATGCATCGTCTTCTACAATCGGAAACCCGTACTTTTCACTCAGTTCGAGCAAACGTTGACGTCTTGCCAGTGACATTGTATATCCCGTAGGATTCTGAAAGGTGGGAACCGTATAGACAAACCGGGGACGATAGCGGGCAAGCACACCCTCCAGTACGTCGACGTTCATGCCTTCGCGATCGATTGGAATCGGGATGATCCGTATGCCTAATGATTGAAAGAGTTGCAGCGCACCAAAATAGGTCGGCATTTCGACAGCGATAGCATCACCCGGTTCCGCCAGCACAGCCGTTGTAATCTGAAGCGCTTCCTGGGAACCGCTTGTGATCACCACCTGTTCCGGCGACGTCACTTGATCAAACCCCATCCAGGACACTGCCCATTCGCGTAATTGAGGATGCCCGTTGATTGGCAAAAAGTAATAGGATTCGGCCTTTTCCGCAACTTGCTTGACGTACTTCTGAAAATCGGAGATCTCCAACATATGTTTCCCGCCATCCCCGAGCGAAAAATTAATAGCCGACTCTTTCCCGAATGAAGAAAGAAGCTCTGCCATATAAGAAGGGTAGGGGGAAAGCTGATCTCTCCACTGAAATCTCACGCCTTCGGGCAGCGGAGGCACGGGCTGAACGTAACGTCCGCTGCCGATTTTGCTGAAAATAAGCCCTTCCGCTTCCAAGTCCCCATAAGCCCGGACAATGGTATTGCGGCTGACTCCCCACTCATCCGCCAATTTTCGTTCAGGTGGCAGAGGGGAGCCAATTGGCCACTCTCCGCTCAAAATTTGATAACGCAGCCGATTGTACACTGTTTGATAAATCGATTTACGCCCCATAAAACCGCCTCATTCTGATCCAATCTCTTTTTAAAACTATAAAGGGTATCCCCTGAATATAAAAGAGCCAATTCCAAGAAAATATTCAGCCACCAGACACTCCTCAATAACGACTGCCAGGAGGCGAATGTTTTGAGAACTTTACCCGTTCTTCTATTTTCAATGTTGGTTCTTGCAGGTTGCTCAACATCAGACTCTCCTCCCAAAAGTGCCCTTGAAGTGGTTTCCCCCGATCGGCGATCCAATGAAGTTGTAAATCACGGCAAAATTGAAAACATTGAGAAATGGGAAAGTTTCGTTGAAAATGTGAAAGCCGGGAAAACCGACCAGATCCGGTTTGGAATGGCGTAGAGTATTATTTGAGCCGCTGTACTCCGAAGATGGAACATCCATTTTCTTTTGTTGTTCCAAAACAATGAAATGTTCCAACGTCTTGTTGTAACCTGTTGCTCAGCATTTCCGTATTCCGAGTTCCGTTATTGGCGGTTCACACAACCCAAATGACTTCACTAGACCCAATTAAATTTTGTCCTTCGGCGGAACACTGGGGTAAAAATAAAAGCATCAGAACCATGTGGTGGTCTCTAATGCTTCAACACGTTAGGGTTGGTTGGATGCAACCTTTTATGCGGAACGGAGAACTGTCTTCTCCATAGGCCGTTTGCTGTGGACGATAGACCGCTGATTCAAGAACACCCAAATGTTTTACTCCTGGTACTCCCCCATAAGCTTGTATGATTTGGGAAGTCAACATATAAGGCTTGGGTAACAGATATATACCTCATCGTTTCGAGAGTCCTTTCAGGGCTTCTCCAGATTCGTTCATAAAGTCATCAACGAGCTTTGTAAATTCCAGAGTGATTTCCTGATCTACAGGAATCGATATCACATAATTATTTCCTGTTTTAAATACTTTTCGAATATCCATCGGTTATTCCTCCGCGGAATTACTGTTTGTACAAAAATAACATAATCACACAAACATTTTAGTTAGGCAATGTAACATAAAGAGAATGGCGACACATTACGTGTATCGACTCGAATCCCTGCCAATACTAGGATGTAGACGCATTAATTTGTGATTTTTGAAATTTTTTGGCGTAATTTTTTAATGATTAGATGGCATATGTTCTGGTCATTGATTGAAAGCGCTGTAGAAGCCGATTTTCATCAGGTTTCAACCCCCGAGTTTTCCCTTGGAACCGTAAATTTAAAACCCCCACTCATTGAAGTGGGGGAAAGATCTAAAGGACATGTAAGTCATCAATACTGATTTGAAACTCGCCTTTATCGTCTTGTATAACAGTACAACTAAGAGTTAAATCACTTCTTTCATTGTTAATCCACAAATCAAAATCAACAGCCCAAGCTGGATTAGTACCGTTCTCCACCGAATAAATTTCAATTGTATCATAAGCCTCTTCAGGTGGCGGAGTTAACTCTCCATTACATTCGTATAGCGCGGTACGGATTTCTTCTTCTGTTAATCTCCCAGCTTGACCTGTACTAACCAACTTCGAAAAGTTTCCATTAATTAATTCAATGACTAATTGTTTTAGGTTGTTTTTTATACCCTTGTTAATTTCCAATATTGATAACCTCCCGAATTAACGACGATTGCCAGATATCCTAAGAGGAGTATCGAAGCCCACACCGATACTAGAAAAATAATTATCGGCTTGTTGAATTAATTCACGAGCGTCAGCTTCAGGAATCCCGGCTCTACAAAGCTGCCTCTCCAATCACCGGGACCCTTAGAGATCAGGGGGTTCAGCTCAATTACAACCGCACTGAGTGACGATCCGACAACCCACCAAACGAAAACGAGTGCTAAAAAGGCAGACCCTCCTAAATCCTGTAAATTCAGGAAGGTCTACCTTTTTTAAAGTAAATGGAATCCGGCTTGCTCTTCTAGGGTAAATAATTTTCCCAGACTTTATACATATCATAGAGAGCATCTGCTGTTGTCTCTCCACGTGCGGCTCTAAGAGTCAATGTGTGTAACACTCTTCTAGGATTTAAAACATCTTCTCCAAAGCCGAACAGTACAGGCTGATTAAAATCCGCATCACTTTTTGGTTTTCTAACGATATCCCAGCTTACACTTTCATTATGTGTAATGAAAACTTCTGCAAAGTAAACCGCAATATCCATGGCAATTGTCAGTGCTTCTTTACTAATCTTCTCAGTTTTTTGGGCTTCTCTGAGCCATTCGGGAGCATTTCGAAGTTCAGCTTCTAATTCCTCTTGTGACTGTTGGACTATAGTAACTTGAGGAATAAACCACTCCCATAAAGGTTTTAGTGATTCAGGAGTCAAATTAAGAACTTCTTTTTTCCCGCCGCCTGTAAATTCAAAAGCATCTTTTAGCAATTGAAGTCTTTTAGGTATTTCACTTATATACCATGCAAAATGAATATCGGCTTCTTTTTTACTCATTTGTACAAAAGGTTTAACTCCAAAGGGTGGATCCATCAGATAGCAGTCCATTTTGCCCCCCCTTTTTAGTCGTATATCGTATACTTAATTCCATTTTGATTCAGGAAATTCTCAAGTTGCTTAAAGGCCCCCCTTTCCAGTATACCACTTCTTAAGAAACACCATTGTGAAGAGAAAGGAGTAAACCACCTAAGTGGTTTACTCCTACAATACTATAGTCTAGGTTTAAGAACTTTAGCAGACTCCTTAAATCAACCGACGATAAATGTCATGAAGATATTCATTATCCGGGTCATTTAGAAGATTCCTAATTAGCCCATTAACATAATATATCTCAAAATCCCCTTTAGATGCTCCATCTTCAATAAAGCTCACACCATCTAATACTGATAGAAAACGAAAAATACCACCATCGACGGCACGTTGGATAACCTTCCCAATCATTTCCTGATCTTTATTAGGAAGATTATTAAACCATTCTGATAAGAGAATATCGTCTTCTAAAGAACGCCTTCCCGGTGGATCAATTAAGCTGTTGAGAGTACCTCTTATAGCATTATCTCGAACCCCAAATTTGATCCCCTGAACAAATTTCTCATTATTCAGGACTCATTCCCCCTTATTTCCTAAATGCTTCAGGATATATTTGTTTATTCAATTGTATCAGTTCTTTCAAAGCACTGTTAGGAGCTTTAGTGTATGTTCTTAAATCTCGTATATCTTTTGCTAAAAGGTTTCGTGGAGATCCACTATATTCACCTTTCAAAGTTGGAATTCTGGTATGCTCTTCGGTTGGAATTGCAATTCCAGGTGCAGTTTTTGGATTGTATCTCGGTATAACCTGTTTGGCGGGATGTTGCTGACCGACATGATGAATAGCGAGGTCACCAGAAACAGACCTATTCCTTAAATCATTAACGGTTCCAACCTCATATGGTGTTACTTTTCCTTTTTTCCCACCGGACCATGCTTTGCTGGCGATTTCGTCTGTCTTTCCAACTATCCTAGCCCCTTCAACAGCATGAGCCCCGATATCGACTGCCCGTGCGGTACGTGCAAGTATATTTGCTGCACCGGTGGGTTCGACTACCATCATAACTACATCAAAGGCCATCCAAGCGGCATTTTCCCACGTTGGATTCTGAATGAAGTTCCACGTATCATATGCCAAAAAACCCTAAATCAATTAGAGAGCGACCTGATGGATCGACAAACGAGAGCGGATTATTACCCGCATACGTGTAATCCGGTTCGACAAACTCTGGGTCGACACTCAGAAACCGGCTTACCGAAGGATCATAGTAGCGAGCCATCAGGTAATACAGACCAGTGGTATCATCGTAGCGGTACCCTGCATAACGGTAGGGATTGAGGGAAGCGGCTGAACCTGATTGGCTCAGAATGTTCCCCCACGCATCGTAGGTGTACGAGGCCACTACATTTCCGTTTCCATCGGTCAATTGGACAATGTCCCCGGGCGTTACGAACAGTGTAATAGGTTGTGCCGTTTGCCGTCAAGCTGAGAAATGAAAAATATAAAAGTAGGTTGCTGACAAGATCTATCCCAATACAAAAGGCCGGCAGAATCCGGTGTCTGTAGGGTTTGCCGGTTAATTGATTCTACAGGTAGGATTTTCATCATCATAGATAATGTGTGTAAAGTTTTTATTCTGTAATAAAAATTATCCCTTATATACAAGGTTATCTAAATAAGAGTACCATTCTTCAGAGCCGAATTTGGCTTTCACTGCATCTTCTATAACTGCTGGTGAATACGATTTTTTCCCAGCTAAATTTTTAATTTCATATTCAGAGGCTGGTCCGAGTATTTTCCCATTATGATCGATAACCATATATCCTTCCAAAGTTTCAACCAAAAACTTAGGAAAATGAATATGCTTAGGAATCGAATAATTACCAATAATCTGCCAAAGCCCATCCTCGATTTTCACATCAACGGATTCAACCAAGAAGACAATTGATCTATTTGTAATCTGATCTAAAGGAGGGTTTTTTTCTGCTACAATATCAAAAATAGCATACCAATTATCCGCAACGATTTGTCCATAACTATACCGTTTTTCATCTATTCGAATAGAAAAAATATCTCCCGTACGAGCTATTATTTTTTTCTTTTTCATTAATGAAACACCAACTTTCTGAGGCTATTTAAATATTGCAATACGTAAAGGGGGTACTCTAAGAATTGAGTGAGTGCGGGGGCGTATAAACGGGAGAAGCAACCCTGAATACCCCCTCACCACTCAAATTATGCATTATTTTAGTAATAATCATTCAATCCCAAACTTACTCCAGTTACTTCGTCTTATCTGATTCCGTTTATTTTCCAGTATCTCACCTCCTCTTTGAATCCCGCCAAACTTATTAATCATTTTTTGTTCTAAGACATTAAGATCTTTGCCCGGTTTTGCACGACCCAGCTCCTCAAAAACATAACGGGCATTTGGATTATTTCTTGCGTGTTCTTTTTGTCGTTGTTTATATCTTGCCTCGCTTTTTGCTTGCCCGATATAAGTTCCCCCGGTTTTAAGGTCAGTCCTTTTATAAATAATTCCTGTAGACTCATGAGCTACAGCTGCAACTCCATCACCAGCATGTGCACCTTTGGAAATTGCCCCAGCACCTTTTGCTGCAATGCGATCCGCCTCTCCGACTACACGAGCTCCTTCCACTGCGTGAGCCCCGATATCGACTGCCCGTGCGGTACGTGCAAGTATATTTGCTGCACCGGTGGGTTCGACTACCATCATAACTACATCAAAGGCCATCCAAGCGGCATTTTCCCACGTTGGATTCTGAATGAAGTTCCACGTATCATATACCAAAAACCCTAAATCAATTAGAGAGCGACCTGACGGATCGACAAACGAGAGCGGATTATTACCCGCATACGTGTAATCCGGTTCGACAAACTCTGGGTCGACACTCAGAAACCGGCTTACCGAAGGATCATAGTAGCGAGCCATCAGGTAATACAGACCAGTGGTATCATCGTAACGGTACCCTGCATAACGATAGGGATTAAACGATGCCGCGGTACCGGATTGACTCAGAAGGTTCCCCCACGCATCGTAAGTGTACGATGCCACCACATTTCCGTTTCCATCGGTCAATTGCACAATGTCCCCATGGGCGTTACGAACCGTGTAATAGGTGGTACCGTTTACCGTCAAGCTGAGAAGTTGTCCGGTCGGACTCCAGGTGTAGTATTTCGTTAAGTTTCCGGCTCCGTCAAACTCCGCCAATACCCGGTTGCTCTTGCCGTCATACAGGAATTTCGTTACCTGGCCGTTGACTGTCTGCTGAACGCGGCGACCCTTATCGTCGTACTGATAGGTCGCAATGACTCCACCTGCAGCATCATCCACCTCTACCAACCGGTTGGCCGCATCCCACTTAAAATTGTAAACTCCGTTCCACGTCAGATTTCCATTCTGATCATACGTCCAAGGTTTCGAGCCATCCACTGTTACCAGTTGATTGGCCGCATCGTACGTGTAGTTCGTGGTCTTTACGATGGTGCCGTTTGGCTGCTTTTCTTGACGCTCCGTCCGGTTCCCAAGAGGATCGTAACGATAGGTCACAATATTCCCGGATGGAAGTGTCTCAGATTCCAACTGTCCTTTGACCGTATACGTATACGAAAGCGTCTGGCCTGTCTGATCTTGAATTGTTGTAATCAGACCATTCGGATTGTATCCATACAGGAAAGTCGAAAGGATCTGACCCGTCTTAGTTTGGTTACGGACTTGAGTTACACGGCTTGCACTGTTATAGGAGAATCGTTGAGAGATGTCGTTACCCGATTGCAACACGGAAAGCTGCTTGTTTTCATTATACAGAAACTTGCTGACTTTCCCGTCTGCATCCGTTAAAGCGTTCGTCTGATCCACTTTGTTATAAGTCAACGATTCTGTTTTGAGAACTGTTCCTGTTGTATTGTTCTTCAGTTGTTTTTGTGTTACATTACCTGCGCCATCCAGGGTATAGGAAATAGTTGCCGTTCCATCATCTTTCCAACTGGTAGCCTGGTTCAATTCATTATACGTTGCGGTCCAAGTACGGTTCTGGGCAAGATCTTTCGCGGATGTTACATTGCTATTCGCATCATAACCGTACTGATAACGACCGCTGCCGTTGAAAGAGACATCTGTAAGCCGGTTGACTTTGTCATATGCAAAGGACAACCGATTGTTGGTCGCTGTAAGAATTTCCTTCAGTCGACCTGAGGGTGTATACGAATAGGTTGTCTGTCTGCCTAAAGGATCCGTCAATGATGTCGGCTGATCCAAAGAATTATAAGAAATTTTCGTTTGATTAAAGGTGACCGACTCCGATAAATTGGTAAATTTGATCGTCTCCAAATTACCGTTTAGGTCGTAACTATATAACGCTTTAACATCATTCCCGGGAGGTATGACGAGCGAAAGCCGATTCATCGAATCGTAGGAGAATTGTTTGATATCCCCCATTGGATCTGTTTCTTGTTTTACGTTACCCGCCGCATCGTGTTGATACGATGTGGTTTCTCCAAGAGGATTTTTCTTCGAAGTCACCCAAGTGTTGGAAGTGTCATAGGTGTACTCCGTTGTCACTCGTTCCTCCTGTAACCTTACATTATCAAAATAGACCGTTCCGGTTGCATTTCCTGTCATCAACACCGGGCGGATATATTTCGTTCCTGCTACAGCGCTGCCCGCTACGAGTTCCGCACTGAGACGCTGCCAGTCATTCGTTCCCGTAAGGCTTTGTGAAGCTGCCTGGCCGATCAGCGCTTTGTTGGTGTCATACTCCTCGATCTTAATATGTGCCACCTGAGCCGAAAGCCCCGCCGTTTTCACAAAGGCGGTCAAGTTGTATGTCTTTGTGCTGTCGTAGGGAATGAAATTCCCGTACGTAATCCCTGACCAGTTGGTGGCATTGGCGATCGAAACCGCACGTCCTCCAGCATACACGTTCGGAGAAATTTCCCACGTGTTTGTTCCAAGAGAGGATGTACTCCAGTTATCCGGCCAAGTCGACCCCCGTTCAAAGCTCGAATTGTCCGCCAAGTTATAAGCTGTGTCAACCGGAGTCTTCTGCAGTTGTACAGCGTCAAAGGACGAATTTCCTGTACCCGTTCCGTTTGAGACAGCGAGTTTCACCCGAATTGTGGCCGTACCGGCAGGAAAATCAGCCGCACGGATGACGGTTGACCAGCGCTGCCAATTCGCCGTTCCTTGCGGATTCATCCTCCCAACCTCGCCTAGCTGCCCTCCAGTAATGTTGTAGGCAAGTACAGAAAGGACCGTAGACTGAGTACCCGAGGTTTGGGTAGCCTTTACATAACCAGAAAGCACGTAATCCGCTGATGTGTCTGCCGTTACCGGATCTGAAATGATCACCGTATAGGTTTGAGCGTTAGTTGAAGAAGCGGACAGATTCAAAGACTGGTTCCCAAAAACCGGGTCGGTACTGAGACTCCATGTATTTTGCTGACCGCCATCGTAAGCAAAGCGATTCGGCAACCCGTTCGCCTGTACTGAACCCTCAAAACTGCTGTTATCGATCAGGTTGTCCGCCCAGCCCAGAAGATTGGTCTCTTTCACGACGTTTCCGTAACTGTCATTTTCCAGCGCCTGGCTCGTGGAGTAAGGATCACGGGCCGTGAGGTTATTGCTGCCGTTATCGTACGTGTTTTTGTAGGTCCCGCCGTTCACCCCGGTGTACTGGGTCAAATTGGACTTCCCGTCCCACTGGAAGCTCTGTTTCCCGCTTTTCGGGTCGGTAACCTGAACTAGATTCCCCGAATTTGCATCATACGAGAACGACCAGGTGTTCAGTCTCGGATCCTGATGGGACGAAAGCGTATTCGGGATATTGGGGTCCCAAGTAAAGGTATCGGTTAAATTGAGCCCTGACGGGTCTTGCTGCGATTTTGTTACGTTTTGGTTGTCGTTGTACGTATACAGGTTTTTACGCCCTTCCCCGTCATAGCTTGCGGACTGCATGGTGGGAGGGTTCGCTGTATACTGACTTCCCGATACAAAATCTGTAGCCGAAGCGGCCTCCTCCAACTGGACAGCGTCAAACCAGCTAATGCCGCTACCATTTGAACTTGAACCTGCCACCTTGACATAGACGGTTGTGGTTCCTGCCGGAAGTGCGGTAGCAGTTCCGGGAGTCATGGTCTGAGACACTCGTTGCCAATCAGAAGGGCCGGCAATCGCCGTACGTCCTACTTCGCCCAATTGAGTGCCGTTCGCGTCATAGGCAAGAAGGGACAGGACCGTGTTGAGAGAACCGGATGTCTGAGTGGCCTTTAGGTATCCACTTAGTGTATAGGTCCTGGAAGGATCGGCTGGGATCGGATCCGACACAAAAACGGTGTAATTTGACGGATTTGCCGAGGACGTATTGATCTTGAACGCCTGACCATAGTTTGAACCGGAAGTCGCATCGAAAGATGCTTGTCCCGATTGACCGCCGCCCAATGAAAAATGATCGGGCAAACCGTCACCGTCAGCATCGACCTCGAAGTTTGAGTTTGTTACCGCATTTGTCGGGTTAATGGCCGCCACACGGTCGTCCGATGTATAGGCAAAGTACGTTGCGTTCCCTTTCGGAGAGACAGACGCAATCAGATTACGATTGCTGTCATACCGATACTGGACAGCCGTTCCGTCCGGGGCTGTCACTTTAATTAAATTCCCGTTGCTGTCGTACCCATACAGCCATTTGCGGCCAGTAGGATCGGTCGCAGAATCCACTTTTCCACTGGCGTTGTAGGTGAGGCTGATGGCGTGTGCTGCCGCATCTTGAATACTGGTAACTTGGCCGCTTGCATTATAAGAAAAGGTTAACGCATTGCCAGCTGCATCCTTAATCTCTTTCGGCTTTCCAGTCGAAATTTCAAACGTGTATTGAGTGTAGTCAGTTGTGATAACGGTTGCAGTAGTGCCTGAAACACTCAAATTCCAGAACAATCCCGGCGGCGAAGTATAGCTTCCATCCAGGTTTTGAGCAAAGTAATGAACTGTTCTGTCCCCATCAATCAACCGGGCTGGCCCACCGACTGGAACATTCAGACGCAAATCAATCACTGAGTTCCATCCATATCCAAACGGACCTTCGTAACTCGAGCGGCTATTGTAGGTGCGTTTGAGTGGTACGGCTACACGTCGACCCGGAAAACTAATATCTGTGGCCGATAAAACCAAGTTCCGGTTCCCCATGTTCACCGAACCGTCAAATGTCCAAAATGGCTGTTTCCCCAAGCCATCCACTGTGTAGGTAACGGAGAGATACGGGTGATTGGCAGGCGTGTTGGGATCATCAGTAGCCAGTAACTCCCTAACCACCAATGCTTCATTGGCATACTTTAACTCAACTCCATAATTGGCTTGGGTCCCGTTATACCATTCTCGGACAAGTCCGGTAATCGGAATATCCCAATTTGCAGGGGTGGTGGTGTTGGAGGCAGTATACGACCCGTCAACTCCGCCAACCGTAGGCTGATTGCTCCAAGTCACGGAATTTCCGGTCCAATCTTGTGTAATACGACGAGCTTCTACTACGGGTGCCTGGTTAGTGACATACACCGTCGTATTTGACACCGTTAGATTTGCACTCGATATCACAGCTCCGCTAGGAATACTGGGGAGATTAAACCAGAAGAGAGAACGAGTGGTTCCCAGGTTCACAGATTCCCCGACGTACACATGAGACCAATTTCCGTAATTGGAGTATGGGTTGCTGCTTGAAACCAACGTATCATCCACTTTGGGGCTATCTTTTGTCACGATGGTAGGATCGAGTTCGATTGGATACGCCCGGTTTGGATCTTGCATCCAAGTTGGATCCACCACGAGATCGAGTACGGTATTGCCAGATGCATCGGTTCGAAACTGATAAGATGCGGTGGTGGAACTTTGTTTGGAATCAACCAAAAAAGGTTTTTGCAAAACGAAGAGAGGTTCCTTCTCTCCGGTTTTGTAGAAAGCCACTGTCCCATCCTTTTGAGGCTGGTACGTCAGGTTTTCCATTTTCAGTTCGTACGAGAAAGTGGTCGGAGCTTTGGAGCTCTTCAGAATAATCGTTTCCTTTAATCCGTTTGGTACGACAGCATAATAAAGATCGGTGTCGGATACTACATTCACATAACCAATTTGGTTGTCCTTTACACTTCCTTTCACTGCAATCCCGAAAGTGGGACGGAAAGACAGGGCAGTACCGTTCTCGGCAAACCGAAAAAACCCGGCATTCGCCACAGGCGGAAGGTCGACCGTAAATTTGTTCGCCTTATTTTTATAGGTTCCATTCAAATTTAATGCCAAGTTTGAATCAATCGGAAGCCACTTTCCGGTGGAGGTGTCCTTATAGTGCACCGGTTCCATATAGATCTTTTCGGTTAACGATCCATCCGGATTTAAAAACCGTTTGGAGGTAGCAGTACGAAACTGCTCAAGCTCTTGAGGACCCTCCCGGGGTAATGAAAAAGAAACGTCCTTCTTCGGTTCCTGAACCGTCTTCGGTACGGTAACTGGAGAATCGGCTTCTCCGGCTTTGGTAGCTTTGGAAAGCCCAGGAATTGGACTTAAAATAAGTCCGAGAGACAAAATCGGAATCACGAGTGAACGCAATCCGAACTTTCCCATAAACACAACGCTCCTCTCAACAATGAAAAATAATGAGAAATATCAAACAATAACTGAAAGACCCTATCAATCTGATATGTAGAGATACTCACCACCTTTAGTTGAAATCGATAATGCTATATTAACTTATCAGTGGTTATAATAACCATCTGTAGTTTTTGGAAACTTGAATTACCAACTCCAGTTAAAATCATGTTTATGAAGAGATTTAAACTCTGTATATGATCCCTGACTACCGATCCTCGAACTCTACTAAACTTTGTCGACTCCCTTATTACAAAATTCGGATACACCAGCTAAATTTCGACCTTAGCAACCTGAAAATTATTTATTTTTTCAGTTCACGTTTCGCAGCTTTGAGGTATCAATATATTCTGCTTCTCGTTATTAAGTGAAAAAATCTATCAAAATATTCTATCAAAAGGATCAATATGGTATCCTGTATAAAATAGAAACACTATACAGAACGTCCCTTCTGTGTAGTGAACCAAACAAGATGCGGGGAAAAATCGGGTGGCAGACATTCATTATCTCGAACAATTCACTTCTATTCGTATTACTGGTGGTAATCTGAGATTAACGCAACGATTGTTTGCTCAAATAGAACGGATCATGCAAATTAATGACTTACGGGTGATCACACGAGAAGTGGTTGAGACGGCAAGAGAAAACCTTGTTATCGGCCCTATGGTCTGATTCTTAGAATAATAACCCCGTACTGACATTTCTTTGGCACGGGGTTACGCTATTTAATTATCAAATAACACCGTCAAATAAAATCAAAAGTCACACATTAATTGGTTAGGAACGATAGCGAATAGATTTGAATGTTACTTACCGTGTGGTACAGTGTAGTTAAGAAACATTTTTGAAGGGAGGAACATTCTAATGTCGGTGCCTAAGAAACTGGATCAGGATACAGCTAACGAATTTAAATCTATTTTTTCAAGACTAAACATCACCAAAAATAAGGTAACAGTTGATTTGGACAATGAAACCATTGAAATTGAAGATGAGTAGTATAAATGGCTACCTTCTAGATACCAATATTGCGATTGCACTTCTTGCAAAAGAGGCTGCCGGTAAACGGCAACCTCTTGTCTTTCGTGTTTTTGTAATCTAAAACCGCTCAGATATCACTTTTCCTTGTGTGAAGAGCAGCAGGTAATCGCGGCCGCCCGCTTTCGAGTCGGTTCCGGACATGTTGAAGCCGCCGAACGGATGCACGCCCACGAGAGCGCCTGTACACTTGCGGTTGAAGTAGAGGTTTCCGCAGTGCATGTACTTGCGTGCATATTCGAGATGTTCCCGGTTGTTGCTGTAAAGGGCACCGGTTAATCCGTACTCGGTGTTGTTGAAGATCTCGATCGAATGTTCGAAGTTCTCCGCTTTACAGAACGCGACTACCGGCCCGAAAATCTCTTCCAGCATTACGCGGGCATCTTCCTTCACATCGGCAATAACCGTCGGCTGGATATAGTAGCCATTGCCTTCTGCCTTGCCGCCCCCTGCAACTAAGCGGCCTTCCTGTTTTCCAATCTCGATGTACTCGAGAATTTTGTTATACGACTTCTCGTCCACCACAGGTCCGATCGGATAGTTTTCTTCCGGCAATCCGATTGTAAGCTGCTTGGTTTTCTCAATCACTTTTTGCAGAACTTCATCATACACATCTTTGTGAATAATGGCGCGGGAACCGGCGGAACATTTTTGCCCCTGGAAACCAAATGCGGATTGTACAATCCCCGTTGCCGCTTCTTCCAGATCGGCCGACTCATCCACAACCACCGCGTCCTTACCGCCCATCTCCGCAACAAGACGCTTGATCCAGACCTGGCCTTCGGCTGTTTTTGCAATGATTTGGTTAATACGCAAACCAACGTCCCGTGAACCGGTGAACGACACAAACCGGGTCTTCGGATGCCCTGTCAGGAAATCTCCGATTTCACCGGGATCGCCTGGCACAAAGTTAATGACGCCAGCCGGGAGACCGATCTCTTCCATCAACTCCACAAACTTTGCCGCGATAATCGGGGTTTGGGAAGCCGGCTTTAATAATACAGTGTTCCCGGACACAATTGCCGCTGTTGTCATACCGGCCATGATAGCGAGCGGGAAGTTCCACGGCGGAATGATAACTCCGACGCCGAGAGGAACATAGGTCAACCGGTTGTCTTCGCCCTCAAGAGGAACCAACGGTTGGGGACCGCCAAGTCGAATTGCTTCCCGGCCATAGAATTCCAGGAAGTCAATCGCTTCCGCGACATCGGCATCCGCTTCTCCCCAGTTTTTCCCCGCTTCGTAGACCATCCACGCGGCAAACTCAAACTTGCGGCGGCGCATCACCGCAGCAGCTCTGAACAGGTAACCGGCACGCACGTCCGGGGAGACAAACTGCCAGCTTTTGAATCTTTCGAGAGCAACTTGGAACGCTTGATCCACCAGATCCCGGTTTGCTTTCGATTGAATCCCTACCAGTTCATCCAGTTTTCCCGGGTTACGGGATTCCAGCTTGTTTTCGGTAAAAATTTTCTCGCCACCAATCACCAACGGGTACTCTTTGCCAAACTCCGATTTTACTTTTGTAAGCGCGGCCTGCATCGCTTCTTTATTTACAGGGTCCGCAAAATTTGTAAAAGGTTCATTGCGAAATTCGATCATGTCCATTCCTCCGATATCGACTTATAACATTTTCTCCAAGAATTGTTTTGCCCGTTCACTCTTCGGATTATTGAAAAATTCACTCGGCGGGGCATCCTCTACCAACCGTCCGCCTTCCAGGAAACAAATCCGGTCCGCGACCTCGCGTGCAAACGCCATTTCGTGTGTGACGATCGCCATCGTAATTCCGGTGTGTGCGAGCGACTTCATGACCTCCAACACTTCTTTCACCATTTCCGGGTCAAGAGCGGAAGTAGGTTCATCAAACAGCATGATTTCCGGTTCCATCGCCAGCGATCGGGCAATTGCCACACGCTGTTTTTGACCGCCTGACAGCTTGGAAGGATACACATCCGCTTTATCGGAAAGACCCACACGAGCCAGAAGCTCCTTGGCTTTCTGGTAGGCAGCTTCCTTCGGAACATTCTTCACCTTGATCGGCGCATAGGTCATGTTTTCAATCACGGTCATATGCGGAAAAAGATGAAAGTGTTGAAACACCATCCCGATATTCTGCCGGATTTTCATGATGTCTGTTTTGGGGGATGTGATATCAACACCCTCGATATAAATATGCCCTTTTGTCGGGATTTCCAACAAATTCATACACCGCAAAAAAGTGGACTTTCCTGAACCGGACGGCCCGATAATGGCAACGACATCGCCTTTCTTGATTTCAGTGGAAATATCATGCAGGACATCGAGCGTGCCGTAGGATTTGTACAGATGTTCTACCTTAATCACTGCGCCGCATCCTCCTTTCCAAGCCGCGTGCCACCAACGTCAAGCCCATCACCATCAGGTAATAGATGATTGCAACCAGAATCAAGGGTTCAAAATAGAGGAATTTGCCCGCTCCGACAATACTTGCCCGGCGCATTAGATCAAGTGCGCCGATCGTTGATACCAATGCGGAATCTTTCAGAAGCGCGATACTCTCGTTCACCATGGCAGGCAAAATATTCTTGAATGCCTGCGGCAAAATAATGTCAATCATCATGCGGCGGTAGGGAACACCGAGTGATAAGGCAGCTTCACGTTGTCCTTTGTCCACCGCCATAATCCCGCCGCGAATCGTTTCCGAGATATAAGCGGCAGAGTTGAATCCAAACGTCAGGACACCCGCCTCCAAAGCGGTAATGTCATAGCCGGTAAGCTGTGGAACAGCAAAGTAAACCAGTGCCAAACTCAAGATCAACGGTGTTCCCCGGAAAACGGAAGTGTACGCCACCGCGAACCAATTCAGTGATTTGACGTTTGAAATTTTGAAAAGGGACAGTACGATCCCCCAGAGAAAACCGAACAAAGCGGATAACAAGGTATACTGCAGCGTGACCCATATCCCATCCAGAATGTAAGGGATAGAGGGCACGATTTGATCAAAATGCAAATTCATGCCCTGTAGACACCTCTCAATTTAATCCAGAATGAAGAGTTATTTTTGCTCGAACCATTTTTTTACGAGTTGTTCCATTTCACCGCTGTCTTTGAGCTTCTTCAGTACTTTGTTGAACTCTTCTGCATTCTTGGATCCCTTTGGGAACGCAACTGCAGAACCGTTTGGCCCTTTCGGAGGAATCACATGAAATTGAAGATCCGGATTCGCACCGGTGTATCCCTTGGCAACCGTGTCTTCAATAATTGCGGCATCAATACGGCCCGCTTTGATTTCCTGGATGATCTCCGGGATTTTGTTCAGCGGTTTCAGTTCCATGCCTTGAATCTCCTTAGCCAACTCTTTGGCATCTCCCTCTTGAATGGAACCGAGCTGCACGCCCACTTTCTTGCCTTTCAGATCCTCCGGTTTGGTCAGATTGCTGCCTTTCTTCGCTACGATCGTGTTTTTCGCATCATAATACAGAATGGAAAAGTCCACATTTTGTCTGCGCTCGTCTGTCGGCGTCATCCCAGCCATCACGAAACCAACGCGTCCCGCTTGAAGGGCCGGTAAAAGACCGTTAAAGTCCATGTCCTGAATCTTCAGTTCGTATCCCAACTCACTTGCAATCTTTTTCGCGATGTCGACGTCAAATCCGACAATTTCGTCTTTTCCGCTTGATTGATCATGAAACTCATATGGCGGGTAGTCTGCGGAAGTCCCCATGACAATGACCTTTTTTTCCGGAGAGGCTTGTCCGGCTGTTTGATTGGCCTTTTCACCGGTTCCGCAACCGGTTACCAACGCTATAGCCAACAAACCGGAAATTCCAAGTGCAGATAAACTTTTTATAGATTTCATTTCTCATGACCCCCTTAAATTACGCCCATTAAGTGACTGAACTAGATAACTGTTTGACCCAGCAAAGAACAGATCATATCAACTGCCACGCGTGCCGTACGGTTCTCTACATCCAGAATCGGGTTGACCTCGACAATGTCAACGGATGTAAGAACATGGGCGGCTGCGAGCATTTCCATCGCCAGGTGGCCTTCCCGGTAGGTTACACCGCCGAGTACCGGCGTCCCCACGCCCGGTGCTTCTCTTGGATCGAATGCGTCAAGATCAAGACTGAGATGGACTCCATCCGTCCCCTCCGACGCGATGCAAATCGCTTCTTCCATCACGGCACTCATGCCCATTTTGTCGATTTCATGCATGGTGAAAACGGATACACCCGCTTGTTTAATTAAATTGCGTTCTTCAGCATCCAAATCGCGGGCACCCACAATCACAACATTCTTTGCCTCCACTTTCGGTGCAAATCCCCCAACATGAGTGAGATCCGGATGACCCAGACCGAGTGAAACCGCGAGCGGCATCCCGTGTATATTTCCGGATGGAGTCGTTTCTTCCGTATTCATATCCCCATGTGCGTCAAACCAGATAACGCCCAGCTTCTTCACCGCTTGGGTTGCCCCGGCAATACTTCCGATCGCGATCGAGTGGTCCCCACCCAGAATAATCGGGAATCGATCTTCCTTCATTTGGTTCTCTACCAGTCGGGCTACCTGATTTGAAACGTCTGCCACTTCAGGCAGGTATTTCAGTTTTTTGTTTTCTACGCGGTGGGATTCGGGGGTCGGTACGTTGACGTTCCCGAGATCCCTCACATCATATCCAAGTCTTGCGATCCGTTCCTGAAGGCTCGCATAGCGGATGGCAGACGCCCCCATATCGACTCCCCGCCTGCCTTGTCCAAGATCCATCGGCACTCCAATAATCGAGATCGGTTTCTTCATTTCATATCCGCCTTTCTGTTTAGACCCAACCGCGCAAATGCACTGCTTCAGCCAGCTTTCGAATGCCCACCATGTATGCGGCTAAGCGCATATTGACTTCTTTCGTCTGTGCCATGTTGTAGACGTTCTCGAAAGCGTTGACCAGCACACCGCACAATTTGGTTTCTACTTCTTCTTCTGTCCAATAATAGCCCTGATTGTTTTGCACCCACTCGAAATAGGACACCGTTACCCCGCCGGAACTCGCAAGCACATCCGGCACCAGCAGGATTCCTCTCTCCGTGAGGATGCGGGTTCCTTCGAGCGTTGTCGGCCCATTCGCCGCTTCCACCACAATTTTTGCGTTGATTCGGTGAGCGTTCGCCGCTGTGATCTGATTCTCGATTGCCGCCGGCACAAGAATGTCACAAGGCAATTCCAGCAGTTCCTGATTGGTAATGGTGTTTGTAAAAAGTTTGGTTACGGTTCCGAAGGAATCCCTGCGATCGAGCAAATAGTCGATGTCAAGACCGTTAGGGTCATATAAAGCACCGTACGCATCGGAGATGCCAACTACTTTTGCACCTGCGTCGTGCATGAATTTCGCCAGGTAGCTGCCGGCATTCCCAAAACCCTGGATCACGACTTTAGCACCCTTTATCTCAATCCGTTTGCGCTTCGCCGCTTCCTCAATACAAATGGTGACACCCTTTGCCGTTGCGCTTTCACGACCGTGCGACCCGCCAAGCACCAAAGGCTTGCCCGTGATGAAGCCTGGTGAATCGAACTCACGAATCCGGCTGTACTCGTCCATCATCCAGGCCATAATTTGCGAGTTGGTGAATACGTCGGGCGCCGGAATATCTTTTGTTGGCCCGACCAATTGGCTGATCGCCCGAACGTATCCCCGGCTTAAACGTTCCAGTTCGCCAAATGACATTTCGCGGGGATCACAGATAATACCGCCTTTTCCGCCGCCATACGGAAGATTCACGATCCCGCATTTCAAACTCATCCAGATGGACAATGCCTTGACTTCTTCTTCCGAAACTTCCGGATGAAAACGCACCCCGCCTTTGGTGGGTCCGGCAGCGTCATTGTGCTGGGCCCGGTACCCGGTAAACACTTTCACACTCCCGTCATCCATGCGCACCGGAATGCGAACGGTTAACATTCTCATAGGTTCTTTCAGCAATTCATAAAATTCGTTTGAGTACCCCAAATTCCGGAGAGCTTCTTGAATCACGGTTTGTGTGGATTGCAGCACATTCAATTCTTCGTTCACTGAAGTCATTACACTCATCATGAGCACCTCTGGTTTTTTGTGATTCTCTCAATGAGAGCGATTAATCACTGCCTGCGGAGACTTTTGCAACTTCTTGGCGGACATGGGCGAGTACTGCGCCGGGAGTCACGACCAATCCCTCGGTTACATTCAGCGCGGTGATGTACCCGCCGAAATTCACCGACATTTCCACCGTACCGGTTTCCGTTTTGATGATGCACAGCGTCTCCTGTTCGTACAGATAGGCAGACTCTTCGACCAAGACTTTGTCGACCACACCGTGACACGGACTGATCAATTCAAATTCAACCTTCATCTGAATCCCCCAGCACCTTCTGAATCCGTTCAAATGCCCAGTCGAGTTCCTCTTTGTCAATCACCAGCGGCGGAGCAAAACGAATTGTCGTTTCGTGAGTCTCCTTGCACAAAAGTCCCAGCTGCTTCAACTGCTCGCAATAAGGACGGGCTTTTGTAGTCAATTCGATTCCGATAAACAAGCCCCGACCGCGAATTTCCCGGATCTCCGGATTGTCAATGGTCCGTAATTTATCGATGAAATATTGTCCCAATTCAAGCGAACGGTTGACCAGATTTTCTTCCTCAAGCACGTCGAGCGCTGCAACCGCCACTGCACAGCCCAGCGGGTTTCCGCCAAACGTGGAACCGTGGGAACCGGGTTCGAAGACCCCAAGAATTTGTTTATTGGCTGCCACAGCGGAAATCGGGAACACCCCGCCGCCAAGCGCCTTGCCCATGATGTACATGTCCGGCACAACATTTTCCCAATCGCAGGCGAACAATTTTCCGGTTCGGCCAAACCCTGTTTGAATCTCGTCCACCAAAAACAGAACATTGTTTTCTTCACAAAGCTTTTTCGCTTCCCGCAAGAACCCTTCACGCGGAATCACGATCCCGGCTTCCCCCTGAATCGGTTCGACCAAAAATGCGGCCGTGTTCGGGGTAATGGCCTGCTTCAATGCATCAAGGTCACCGTAAGGAACAATTTTGAAGCCCGGTGTGAACGGTCCGAATCCGCGGCGGTACTCCTCTGTTGAAGAGAAGGACGTTACGGTAATGGTTCGGCCATGGAAATTCCCGTCACACACGATAATTTCCGCTTGATCCGCAGGAACCTTTTTGACATCATAAGCCCAGCGTCTGGCTGCCTTGATGGCTGTTTCCACAGCTTCTGCCCCGGTGTTCATCGGCAAAATCATTTCTTTTCCGGTCATCTTGGACAGCTTTTCATAGAACGCTCCCAACTGATCGTTGAAAAATGCGCGGGAGGTCAAAGTCACTTTATCCGCCTGATCTTTCAAAGCCTGGATGATCTTCGGATGTCTGTGCCCCTGGTTGACTGCGGAATACGCGCTCAGCATATCCATGTATTTGTTGCCTTCAGGATCTTCCACCCAGACCCGCTCCGCTTTCGAGATCACAATCGGAAGCGGGTGATAGTTCTTTGCCCCATATTTTTCTTCCCGCTTGATCAACTCGGAAGAATCCATCGCTTGCATTTCCGTAACAGGAACCATAGAGTACCTCCTAAATGCTGTTTGTCTGTTTCGACAATTTTTTAATAAGCAAAAATGATGCCAACTCCGTTTTTTGCTCGATAAAGAAGAGGCAGCTGCTTTCTTCCAGCCGAAGTGAAAAATTTTTTTGCATTCGCAATGTTGTTTTGCATCTATATGCAAAAAATATTTGCATCGAATTGCAGCATCGTTTACTATTTAAACGGAAGGTGGGGGAGCCAATGATTTCGGGGAAAGAGCAGAATCTGTTGAAGTTGATAAGGATCTACGAACATCTGCTGGATGAACTTGACGAAGGTGTCCATGTAGTGGATGAAAACGAAACGACGATCATCTACAACCGCAAAATGTCGGAGATCGAATCGATGCCAAAAGAAGATGTGCTGAACAAAAATTTACTGGATGTTTTCAAGTTCCCGAAGGATGGGGACAGCACGCTGCTGCTGGCTCTGCACAAAGGAAAATCCGCCAATAACGTGAAACAAACCTACTTTAACAATAAAGGAAATGAAATCACAACCGTCAACAACACATTCCCGATTCTCTATGAAAACAAAATCATAGGCGCAATAGAAATCGCAAAAGACGTAACCAAAATGGAACGGATGATTCGGGAAAACATTCTGAAAAAAGGAGACACCCGATTTACATTCGACAGCATCATCGGGAACAGTTTGGCGTTTCAGGACGTGATCAGCAACGCAAAACGGGCGGCCCGAACCTCATCTTCCGTGCTCATTGTGGGAGAAACCGGAACGGGTAAAGAACTTTTTGCCCAAAGCATTCATAATGAAAGTGCGCGGGCCTCAGGGCCCTTTATCAGCCAAAATTGCGCGGCTCTTCCCGATACTCTGATTGAAAGCTTGCTGTTTGGCACGACACGCGGGGCTTTCACTGGTTCGATCGATCGACCCGGTCTGTTTGAATTGGCCGAAGGCGGCACTTTGCTGCTGGACGAAATCAATTCGCTGAGCCCAACACTTCAGGCCAAACTGCTGCGTGTTCTTCAGGAAAAAACGATCCGCCGGATCGGGGACACGAAGGACAAAGCAGTTGACGTTCGCATTATTGCGACTATCAATGAAGACCCGATTGACGCAATCGCGAATGATCGTTTACGCAAAGACTTGTATTACCGTCTGAGCGTCGTAACATTATTTATTCCTCCCCTGCGGGAAAGAAAAAATGACCTTTCTTTATTGGCCCATCATTTCATCCAGAAATACAACCGGTTGTTCAACATGGATGTAGAATCGGTCAGCGAAGAGGTTATGCATCATTTCCACAATTACAATTGGCCGGGTAACGTCAGGGAATTCGAGCACATCATTGAGGGTGCCATGAACATGATCGGGGAGGAAACGGAAATCGGTTTTGTGCACCTGCCTTTTCATATGAGGCGAAAGCTGCAGCTGCAGGAAGAAACGATTATTCCCCCATTCGGGTCGGTTGAAAAACCGGTGGCTGTCGCAGACAATTCTGCAGAAACTTCCAAAAACATGAAATCGCAGCTATCGGATTACGAACGCACCTATATTCAAAGTGTGTTGGACAAAAACAACGGCAATATCACCCTTGCTGCCAAGCAATTGGGGATTAGCCGTCAAAGCCTGCAGTACCGTTTACGCAAGCTGAAAATCAAACCGCAACGGTAAGACTCCTTTTAGTTCAAAAAACAGTTGCATTCGGTGAATATTTTTGCACTTTTAGCCAAAATTATTTGCACCTATCCTTCGAACCTCTTTTCAACATGCTTGATCTCTCCCCACAAATTGGTTTCCTGATTTTTAATTCCCCCAAATCAAGCCGGTAACGAATGGTCGGTAGACAAAAGACTTTGCATCTCCGTATACATTGTTCGAAAACATAGAAGAGTTAATGACCGTCAGAAGTAAAAAGATTCATGCTTTTTCAACGCGAAAAAAACATCGATGCAACAGCCGTCTGCTGTATACATCGATGATTATTCATATGATTATCTTTTTCCTATTTTGATCGATATTTCCTCTGCAGCCTCTATTACTTTCTCAATGAGGATTGGCAAACGATTCTCAGTGAAACGGAATATCGGCACGTTGATGCTCAATGCTGCTATCACCTTCTTTTTATATCCGATGATAGGTGCCGCAACGGAAGCGGTACCTTCTGTTTTCTCACCGTAACTTACCGCATATCCTTGTCTTTTGATCTCCGACAACCGTTCCAGAAACTCCTGGGTTTCTTTGGCTGAAACCTGAAGTTCACTTATCATATAGTTGATCTCATTATCTTTCATGTGAGCAAGAATCACTTTATTCGGTGCCCCGATATGGAGAGGGATTCGAATTCCTAAGTTCTCCGCAATGCGGACTTTTAAAGGACTGTCGATTTTCTCAATGACAATTCCATCGGTCCCATCCGAAATATTCAAATAAATACTTTCTTCGACTTCTACTGCCAAGCGTTCCATCACCGGTCTTGCTACAGTCCGGAAATCAATTTTATCCAATAGCTGCAACCCAAACTCTATCCAGGTATAACCGGCTTTGTAATGTTTAGTTTCGGCTGCCTGTCCGACGAGGCCATGTTTCATCATCGAAGAGAGCAACCGATGAAGAGTACTTCGCGGCAGAGATGTTTTTTCGGATAACTCCGATATGGACCAATCATCTTTATTGTCGTCGGAGACCAAAACCTTAATAATATCCATTGCCCGATCTATAGTTTGAACCATGGCAATATCCCCTAATCAAAAACATTTTTTGATACTATTGCCGATTATAACAAATGCATTCATTTTCGGTCTTAAAAGTTTTAATGACCTTTTCGTCAAACGTGACGATCCATTCTCCGGATTTTTTATCATAATAGTATGAAAAGTTCATGTCAACACCACCTGACATATATTTTGACTATTTGCAAGCAACTCCGGAATTTCTTGCGGCTCGGGCAACAGCATCCGCAACGGCTGGAGCTACACGAAGGTCAAACGGATGAGGAATCACATATTCACTGTGCAATTCGTTCTCACTGATCAAATTTGCGATTGCATAGGCCGCCGCAATTTTCATTTCTTCATTAATCGTGGTCGCCCGCACATCTAAAGCACCACGGAAAATACCGGGGAATGCCAACACATTGTTGACTTGATTGGGATAGTCCGATCGTCCTGTACCAACCACCTTGGCTCCCGCTTCCAACGCGTCTTCCGGCAAGATCTCCGGATCCGGGTTAGCCATGGCGAAAATGATGGCATCGGGGTTCATTGTTCGAATCATGTCTTTTGTGAGTTCTCCGGCAGCAGATACCCCGATAAATACATCAGCACCAACGATCACTTTTTCCAAAGGGCCTGCAATTTTCTCTTGGTTCGTATTTTTTGCGATCTGTTCCTTTATCGGATTCATGCCTTCCGGACGGCCGTCATAAATCGCTCCTTTTGTATCGCACATAATTACATGACGAACACCCATAGACAACAAAAGTTTCACAATAGCGATTCCGGCAGCCCCGGCACCGTTGACTACTACTCGAATATCACTTATTGATTTGCCAACCAGTTTCAAAGCGTTCATCAAACCGGCTAGTGTCACAATGGCTGTTCCATGTTGATCGTCATGAAAGACCGGGATGTTCATTTCTTGTTTCAAACGTTCTTCAATGATGAAACAAGCAGGTGCAGCAATATCCTCAAGATTGACACCCCCAAAAGTCGGCTCCAAAAGTTTGACGGTCTCGACAATCCGGTCCGCATCGGTTGTGTTCAGACAAATTGGGACTGCATCAACTCCGGCAAATTGTTTAAACAGAATGGCTTTTCCTTCCATAACCGGTAATGCTGCCTCCGGACCAATGTTGCCCAACCCCAAGACTGCGGTACCATCACTAATTACCGCTACAAGATTTCCTTTGCTGGTGTACTCGTATACCAGATCTTTCTGTTTATGAATCTCCTTGCACGGTTCGGCAACTCCGGGTGAGTACGCGAGACTCAATTCGCGCGTATTTTTTACTGACACTTTCGATACTACACTAAGCTTCCCATGATTCAGTCGATGCAACTCTAATGCGTCTTCCCGTAATGCCATGCAAAACACCATCCTTAGGAATAGTAGGGTTATCACCGTTGTTACTCAATAAGAAATATTGTTTCTATTTTATTTTAGTATATCACCTTGAGATGGAGTGGTAAATAATTTTTTGTTTATTCAAACAGTTATTCTTAAAACCAAAGAAGAACCACCCTAATTGGTGGTCCTCACCTCTTATTAAAAAGTATGATCGCCGCAGCCATCAATACCAATCCTGCTGCCCTCTGCCAATCCATTGGAATCTGCTTTGCTCCAATCAATCCGAAATGATCAATAATTGAGGTAGCGAGAAGCTGGCCTGCAATAATGGCGATTATAGTAGATGCAGCACCAAGCTGCGGAACCACTAATACCATTACAAACACATAAAACGCTCCGAGCAGTCCACCTGTCAACTGCCATTTTGGAACGGAGAACGCCCCAAGTATATTCCCTTTCCCTAAAAATATCGCGACAATTGATAAGGAGAGAGTACCAATGGCAAATGAGACCAGTGCCCCTTCGAGAGTGCCGATTTTTTTTCCCAGTATTCCGTTAATCCCCGCCTGGGTTCCTACTGCCATGCCTCCCAGCACCGCAAGGACCATCATCACCCATTTCATGCTTTCACCCTATCCTTCTCGTAAACATCCAGCGCTGCCTGTAACCCCTCGCCCGCATTAACCTTCACTTTGTGCCTGATCAACACTGCCTCCAGGGCTCCCAACACATGGAGAATGTTCTTTTGTCGGCAGCTGTACCCCATAGTTCCTATCCGCCAAATCTTGCCATGCAGAGGCCCAAACGAGCTTGCAATTTCAATTCCAAAGTCGTGCAGCAGCATATGACGGACCGACTCACCGTCGACTCCATCAGGAATGGTAACGCATGTGACGACCGGCAGCTTATGACTATTGTCACCAAACAGGCTCAAGCCCATTGCCTCAATCCCGGCAACTAAAGCTTTTTCGTGCAGGCGGTGCCGTTCAAATCTTCCCTCTAAACCTTCTTCCAATACAATACGTAATCCTTCACGCAGAGCGTATAACATAGACGTAGCTTCCGTGTGGTGGTTTAACCGCACGGGGCTCCAATAATCCTGCAGCTGCGCCAGATCAAAATAGTTGCTGCGGATGCGGCGGTCCTGTCCCGACTGGCGAATTTCCCCTTGAACCAATCCCCTTTCAATTCTCTTTCGCTGCAGGATGATTCTTTCAGCACGCTCGTTATAGGTGATTGGAGCCATTCCCGAAGGAACCGACAAACATTTTTGTGTCCCTCCGATAACAGCATCCAACTTCCACTCGTCCACCTTTACTTCCGTCCCTCCAATAGAAGCAACGGCATCGACGACCAGAAGAACGTCAAGTTCTCTGCAGGCCTGTCCAATTTCTTGTAAAGGTTGGATACGGCCGGTAGAGGTTTCCCCGTGAACTATAGCCACAATTTTAGGTTTTACCCGTTTGATTTCATGAATTACCTGTTCAGGATCAAATACTTCTCCCCATGAAGTTTCCATTGTTACTACATCTGCACCGTAGCGTTCAGCTATTTCAGTAAGCAGATGGCCAAAGCGTCCAAAGATGGGGACCAAGACCTTATCACCCGGTTCGATCAAACTGCATAAAACTGCCTCAATTCACGCTCGGGAAGTACCGTCAATGGGATGGGCCCATTTGTTTTCCGTTTGGAAAACCTCCCGCAGCATAATCATCGTCTCATTCATGATTTCCGTAAATTCCGGATCGAATTGTCCCAATATCGGAGTCGCCATAGCCCGCAAAACCCTGGGGTCCACTTCAACCGGACCGGGTGTCATAATCGTCCGCAATGAAACATTTAAGTCCTTGAACTTTTGCACAAAAATCTCCTCCCCACTACCCACGAAACAAAGAATTTATATAAAGTAGGAAAAATGTCTTTACTCAATCTTTGTTTTTAAATAAGAAACATTGTTTCTACAAATCCTTTCTAAGATAGTATCATTCAAACCTACGAAATTCAATATCATTCGACAAAATAAAACATTTCAAAAAATAGAAAACCCCAACCGTCGAGGTGGTCGGGGGTGTGGGAATTATTCACTGGGTGTGATGGTCACTTTCGGTGTACTTTTGACCTGTTTTAGAACCTTGTAATCGCCAATGATTTTTCCCACTACTTCCACGGGGCTGGCAGGACGGATCTCACCCGGTGAACTTACCGGAGTTAACCCGTAAAATATACAAAACGCAGAACCAGGCGGCCAGAAGCCAAGATCTCCTTCTTCTACAACCTCGCGCCCATTCTCCATTTTCACCCTGGCGTCAATGGAAAAATAGATTTCGTCTCCCCATAGATTCCCTTTGGCAGAAATCGGAAGTGAGTCCCAGATCGCTTGCCCGGCCGGGGTATCGTATAAAACTGCTTGCAAACAAAATTCATTCACTTGGAGTTGAATTTTTTTCAAGTTGTCTTCGCCCTCCAAAGCTCTCATCGCTATTTACAGGGCTGCTTTCGCCGCTTCAATAGCTGCTTCGTAATTCGGATGCTCGGTTACTTCCGGAACATATTCGACATAAACGAGATTGTCATTTTTATCGATTACAAATACTGCTCTTGCTAACAAGCGAAGTTCTTCGATCACAAGGCCATAAGCCTGCCCGAAAGACAAGTCACGATGGTCAGAAACGGTTTGCACCTTTTCAACTCCAGCCGCCCCGCACCAACGTTTTTGCGCAAACGGCAAATCAACACTTACCGTCAGAATCGTAACCCCTTGTAAACGGGCGGCTTCTTCGTTAAAGCGTCTGGTTTGCTGATCACAAACCGGGGTATCGACAGAGGGAACAACGCTGATGAGACGAACGGTTCCTTTGGAATCTTCAAGGGATACTGGTGTAAGATCGTTTGCCAATACTGTAAAATTTGGTGCTTTTTCTCCGACTTTTACTTCGTTTCCTAACAATGTTACCGAGTTTCCTTTAAATGTAACTTGAGCCATGGTTGCAGATTCCTCCTCAAAAGGTTTTTTATGTAACACCCCAAATTGTTTCTTATTAAGAAACGTTATTTCTATTTTTAGTTCCAAAAACATGATAACAGTTCAACAAGCAAAATTCAATAGATTTTCGAAAATTAGGAACATGGAACCGCGACCCCTTTTTAAAATAATTTCAACCACGCCATGCTAAAAATGGGCATAGCAAATAACCTTCCATACGTAGTGACGGAAGGTTATACTGTATGATCGTCTATTTTAAGTTCTTTTCCCTGCACTATACTTCTACAACTTCTTTTTGGCTTTTCTTTTTATATGTCAGTAACTGTCCAATTGGCTCTCCCAAAATACCTTCGTGAAGATCGAACACCAAATGTCCGCGTACAAATGTTTTAGTGACTCTGCAATTGATTCTGCGGCCAATGTACGGGCTATGCTTATGGCGGTAGTATAAATGCTCTGGGGATAATACATAAAACTGATTCGGATCCACAAGGATGATATCAGCATCTTTGGATACAGCGATTTCTCCCTTTGTATGCAGGTTAAATCTTTCTGCGGGCTTCGTTGCAATCATGCGCACAAATTCGGTTACCGGGACATTGCGCTTTTTTACCGCCTCATCAAACATTAAATCGACATTGTTTTGGCAACCGGTAATTCCTCCCCAAACTTCAAACATGTTATTTGTCTCACTATACTTCATTTCAGGAGGACAAGGGGAATGGTCGGAGGTTAACATGTCAATCTTCCCTTGCTTTAATGCTTCCCAGAGTTTTTCCTGTTCAATTTCATCCCGTAAAGGAGGGGCACATTTGGCGGTTGGACCGATTTCTTCAAATTGACTTACTGTCATTGTAAAGTAATGTGGACATGACTCGAGGGTGACATCTTGCCCCTCGTTCCGTGCTTTGATAATTTCTTCTACGGCTGCCGCGCTGCTGATATGGACGAAATGCAATTTGCATCCCGTTTCTTTTGCAAAGAATAGAGCACGCTTGACCGCATCTACTTCCGCGATGATCGGACGGGATTCCACATAATCCGTTGCAGTCAGCTTTCCCTGCTTGATCTTCTCTTCGGCCAAACGGTCTGTAATCTCCGCATTTTCTGCATGAATACATAACATATGGCCTAGTTCGGCTAATTTTTTCATTCCGGCATAGAGTGTATAGTCGTCCACATTTTTAAAATCATCGGGTATATCGCTTCCGCAAGAAGACATGAAGCATTTATAGGCTACTACTCCCCCTTCTGAAAGTTCTTGCAGATTTTCCAGGTTTCCGGGAACTAACCCGCCATATAGGGCATAATCAACATAATTTTTCCCTTCTGCCGCTTTTATTTTTAACTCTAATGATTCCCTGGTCGTTGTCGCAGGCAGTGCATTTAAAGGCATGTCTACATACGTAGTTGTCCCTCCCGCTGCCAGCGCTTTCGAACCGGTTATAAATCCTTCCCATTCCGTTCGGCCTGGCTCGCAAATATGAACATGGGTATCAATCATCCCTGGCATGACATATTGGCCTGCAGCATCAACGACTTGATCAGCATCCGTATTTAAGTTCTCCCCAATGGCAGAGATTTTTCCGTTATGAACGGCAATATCTGCTTTTCTTACTTCATCACGGAACACGACTTGCCCATTTTTAATAATAAGATCATACTTCACTCGTGATACCTCCTACCAGAAAATAAGCAACTTATGAACAATATGGAATAGATTCGATTCTTTCATTAATGTTATGATAATATGATTATTGAAGGGCACATCCCCATCGATTTGGCAGATCTGCATGAGGATTTGCGTGCCCTTTTCAGAACCCTGTTTGTGGAAAGAAATCAACTTCCCTTGATTTCTTTCCTTTTATTTATTAGGAAACAGCATTTTCAATATAGAAAATCCTTTCATCTGTAAGAATATTTCAGAAATTTTAGGCAACCTGTTGCTGCTCTTCTTTGTCAAAGATCGTACCCTTTTTGAATTTTGAATCTTTAAATGCATACTTCGTCAGAAGAATATATGCAATACCTGCCACAACAACGCCGGTAATCCATGCCAGCTCCACTTTTAGAAAGGCGGCACCGGCACCGATAAGCATTGCAAGCACCGCGGCTGGATTATATCCGGCAAATGGACCGTCTTCCTTGTACAAATCTGGAACATTTACTTTTTGCTGTCTTAAAATATAATATTCGACTAATAAAATAGAAACAATCGGGCCTAAAAATGCGGAATATATAAGAATGAACATTCCAAGCCCCTTTGACGAAGAATCCTGTACAAGCACCCAAGGGAATGAGCCTAACGCAAGCAGTCCGGTTATGGCAACAGCAGGTTTAAATTTTACTTTTGTAAGCAATTGAATAACATAGGTCGGCGGAATAATATTGGCAACCATGTTTACTGCAACCGCACCCATAACAATAAATGCGGATACAAAGAGTGTAATATAAGAGTTATCTACCACTACTGCAAACGCCTTCACAGGATTAGTGATGCCGGTTGCGGAAGCAAGCATTGCGCCGATTGTAAGTGTGAAGCCGTACGCTATTAAAATAGGCAGGAAGTACAAAAACCCGCGTTTTGTGTCGCTAATACCCGATTTTAGCTCTCTTGAATAGTCCGCTGCGCTTAAAAAGATAGCCGCATAATTGCCCATAAACATCATTATGAATGCAAAGAACGGCAAGCCCCATGAGCCTTTTGCTTGAACCCATTTTTCTGCAATAACATCGCTATGGGATGTTAGAAGAACGCCAAATACATAGACAAGCGCCAGCATAATAACAACAGATACAAGCGTTTCCACCCATTTAATGGCATGGAAGCCGTACATCGAAAGCACAATTTGCACCAGCTGAATCACTACAAAGCAAATGGCAACATTATCAAAGGCGCCGCCCGTAACAATCTTCGCAATTTCATTTAAGGCAGTACCGCCAATCCAGCTTTGAAAACCGTACCAAACGATGGCGGGGATACCGCGCAAGAGTGATGATATGATGGAGCCTTTTTGCCCGAAGGACATTCTGAGCTGTACAACATATGGGATTCCCGTTCTGTATCCGAGCCTGTCATTTAAAGCAAAAATGGCTGAAATGATACCAATCGCTATGATAGCTGCGGCAAATGTCTGAAAAATGTTTAGCGTTGCGATTCCTGCTACAACCAAACTGGCTCCAAGCGTCATATTGCCTAAATTAACGCCGTCACCAATCCACATAAAAATATAGTCTAGCGGTCCTACCGTCCTATCCTTGTCGGTTTTCGGATTTAGTGTTTCATCTGCGCCCGTAGCATGTTGGATCTGCGTTGCGTTCGTAACGTCTAAATTTGTAGACACTGTACACCCAACTCCTTTTTTGATTGTTTGCCGGTCCCAAAATTCTGTCTTCTTCTCTTAAAACAGGATCTGGTGTTGCTGAGTGTGAGCACTCAGCGGAATTTCAATCCTCCTTGTTTTCGATTTCTTTCCGTCCGTTGCTCCGAAATGGGATCACTTCCTGGCTGGATAGAAAATCAACCAAATATGTGTGTAAGACTGGATCACCTCCCTAAGGAAACTCCCTGATCGGCCTTTGTGACATTTTGTCCAATCAGCTTGATTTTTCATTCGAAATTTTAGACATACATTCCGTAACCATTTTCCCCCGGGTTCCGTTGTTGAATATTTCTCCTTTTTGAAATACCACCTGGCCACGAAGGAATGTGTACAAGACCGTTCCTCGGAACGTTTTGCCGACATACGGACTTTGAGCATGACGATAGAAAAGATCTTCTGCTTTTAATTTGAACGATGCTTCTAAATCGACCAGAGTGAGATCGGCGTCGCTTCCAACCGCTATCGTGCCTTTTCGCGGATATAATCCAAACCGTTTTGCCGGATTCGTCGATGTTACGCGAACGATCGTTTCCAATGGAATCCCCCGTCGCCAATAACCTTCCTCCAACATTACATTCAGCGTCGATTGAGCCCCAGAGATCCCTCCCCAAAGGCTGAAAATATCATCGTAGCTTGAACCCGCTTTCATAGATGCAGGAGCTGGGGAATGATCCGAGCCGATAATATCTATTTCCCCGGATTTCAAAGCTTCCCACAGCGATTCCACATGCGCCTGTTCCCGAAGCGGCGGTGCGCATTTGGCCAATCCGCCAAGCCGCTCCAGATCCTCTATATTTAAAGCAAGATAATGCGGGCACGTTTCAACCGTAATATCTACACCACTCTGTTTGGCCTGGGTTACACGCTTAACAACCTCTCCGCTGCTTGCGTGCACGATATGCAGTTTGCATTTCGTAATTTCGGCATATGTTGCAGCTCTTCCCACTGCCTCAATTTCAGAAAGCACAGGACGAGAAGCGACATAGTCACGTGCTGTTCGACGGCCTTGCGCTATATAGGAAGCGGCCAGACTATTTGTGATGGCATCACTTTCGGCATGGAGCGCGACAATCGAATCAAGTTCCGCGATTTTTTGCATTCCTTGGAATAAGGAGGCATCATCCACATGTAGAAACTCCTCAATGCCGCTGTTCGACATAAATCCTTTAAAACCAATAACACCGCACTCTTTAAGCGACTCCAGTGAATCAAGATTTCCTGGAACCAATCCACCCCAAAGCCCGTAATCAAGAATCGATTTTTGATCGGCCGCTTCTTGTTTTACTCGAAAACCATGAGGTGTTGTGGTCGGAGGACTACTGTTCAAAGGCATATCGAAAAAAGTGGTGACACCGCCTGCGGCCAAACTGCTGGAACCGGTAGCCAACCCTTCCCACTCTGTGCGGCCGGGTTCATTGAAATGAACATGGGTATCGATCAATCCCGGAAATACATGCAAACCGGTTGCATCCATTTCCAGTTTCGCTTTCATCTCGGGAGATATTTGGCCGATCTGAACAATCTTTTGATCAAGTACAGCAATATCTCCTGTAATTACGCCATCTTCTGTGACTATTTGCCCGTTGCGTATAATAAGATCATAGATTTCTGAGCTCACGCGGTTTCCTCCTTAAGCAAATCGTACAGGGTTAATGCGACAATCTTCGTTGCCTTGACCAAATCTTCAATTCTCACATGTTCATCCGCACGGTGGCCGTTTGCTTCGAGCAGTGTTCGGGGACCTGCACCAAACAGGACAACCGGAACACCGGCTTCGGCAAAATGTCTTGCGTCCGTGTACAACGGAATTCCGTGGATCTCCGGTTCTCCGTCCATCAGTTCTTTCCAGTTCGCCGCAAGTGTTTGGATCAGCGGGGAATCTTCCGGCGTCGGCTTGAAGCTTCTTGCCAGCAGAATCCGTTCAATCTCTGCCTGGATTCCTTCATATCCTTTCACCACGTTTTCCACCAATTCACGAATTTCCATTTCCACCTGTTCCCCGTCTTCCTCAGGGATCAATCGGCGGTCGATCCGGATCGCGCATTGGTCCGGTACCACGTTGGTATTGATTCCACCCGAGATCAAACCGACTACCATCGTAGGCGACTCGATTCCCGGAACACTGGAGCGTTTTTGATCCAACGTCCGGCGATATTCGTACAGTGCCTGCA
>NZ_JBHSHC010000021.1:0-5862 GCF_042652925.1 Effusibacillus consociatus | reverse complement strand
CAACCGCCGCTTCCCTTGTCCTGATTGGGCTCGTGGCGGTTTGTACATCTACGGACTGTCGAAGCCGGGTCATAAGCACCCAACTTTTCAGGAACGAGAATAGAAGCTTCCACGATATTCCGAGGCAGCAGAGAAAGTCCGGTTGCAACAGGGAACACAAACCAGACCATCCTTGTCCATTTCGGCACATTCAGCCATTGGGCGCTTCCAAAGCTGGCAATAAAAAAGTACAGACAAAGTTTGATAAATACACTGCCTACCCAGATAACGATAACAATCGCATCCACATTGGTCAGAAAGTCAGCTATGGAAATCATCTGTACCATCGTAAAAAACGGATACCACATTCTGCCGGCTACATTGGGACCGAGTATTGCCAACACAAACAACATTGAAACAGATATAAAGAGGCTGGCGATCCCCACAGCCAAAATCGTTTTGGACGGTGCTTGAGTCGGCTTTGACATGAACGAGACAAACATGGTGACCATCATGACTTCCCCTAAAAAACCAGCGGGCCCTATAGCCCCTTTCAAGATGGACATCAATCCGCCCTCAGGATAAACAGGCAGCAAATTCTCCCATTTCATGTTATTGAAACTGAGAAATAAGGCGATGAGAATCATTACTAAAATAACGGGACCCAGCATCTCAGATAACCGCCCGATGACTTCGATTCCGGACAAAGTTGCAAAGACAATTGCCAATCCTAGCGAGAGAATCACCACTGAAAGAGGAGTCCCGGGCAGAATATATTCCACAATGATTTCTGCAGATTGCCGCAGGATAATGCCGCAGTTGATAAACCACATAATTAAGTAAGGGATTACAATGACCTTTCCCAGCCATTTCCCCAAGATTGTTTGGCTGTATTCGATTAATGTCTGGCGTGGATAGAGCAAACTTAACTTGGTTCCAAGAAACGCGACGAAGATTCCGAATCCTCCGGCAACCAAAGCCGAAATCCAGGCACTTTGCTTTGCTTCGGTCACTGATGGAGTGATCGTAAGAAGAATCGTCATCCCGATTTCCATAGTCGCGATCATCCAAAAAATTTGGTTTCCCGATACTCTGTTCACGCTGCGATCCACCTTTAAACTCACATTTTTCCCATTCTTGCAGGATTGCCATGATTTTAAAACTTTAGACTGTTATCTCCATTAAACAAAAAAATCCGGGCAATTATGCCCGGACCAAACAGACGGCAGATTCAGATCGAATCAAGAATGGCTCGCCCACTGCTCTTCATATAAGTGAACCGAAGCAATAAGGCCATTTCGATCCATTGTATTTTCTCAAGCACTTCTTGCACCCCGGTATCCTTTCCTTCGGTTACCTGCATTTCCACAACATCAATGAAAAGATAAGGGTTCCATTCTGTTTGACGTGCCATTTTTTCCAAAGCGGTTTTCACTTCGTCCTGCTCCAACGATGCAACCGGTACTTCGTCTTGAAGAAAAGCGGTTACTTTCTGATTCAGCTCTTGGAAAACCGGATGAACTAGATCTTCAAACCAATCTCTCGAATTTCTATAATCCCCTTCCATACGATGCATGATCCCATGCCAATAGTTGCCCGTATTGTGATGCTCATACAACATAGGATCCTGTAATATCGTATGTGACTTGTCCAGACTGTCGTTCCACAGATGTAGTCCGGATTTGAAAGCCAGTGCATATGGTTGCTGTTCACTTGCACCGCCTGAGAGCTCCTCTGCTGATAGAGCTTCAATTTTCCGATCCAAAAAAGTATCCCACACCGCTTTAGGTTTCAGAGATTGAATCGGCTTACGACTGTGCAACGCTGCCAGAATTTCTTTCATGATCTTCTCCCTTTTATTGTTTATCCCAAGTTACGCCGCCAGTGGCCCAATCTTTCCGTTTTATTTCCTGGATAATAATATCTACTGCATCTTCTTCAATTTGAAGCGAGCGGGCCATGGCAGCGGTCACCTCCTGAATCATTTTGGACTTCATTTCATCGGTTCTGCCTTCTAACAATTCAATTCTTACCAAGGGCATTTTAAAACCTCCCAATTATTTATGGTCTTTCGCTGCTTTGCCATACCCATTTATTTTGTTTCTAATTATGAAACTGTGTTTCTTTATTTTCTTGTCTCCATTTTAACAAGGTAAGACTTCCGATGCAAGAATTTAGACCAATTTGCATTTCTGAATAACCGCCGATTTTTACATATTGAATTTCGATATGATTTGTTGCAATTCTTGCGCCATCCTGCTTAATGATTGTGCGGACGCTGAGATTTCTTCCATCGAAGCCAATTGTTCTTCCGTTGAGGCTGCCACATTTTGTGTGTTTACGGCCGTTTGTTCCGCCATCCGGGATATTTCAGTCACTGATGCCGCCACTTCCTCGGAGCCCGCAGACAACTCTTCGGCAGTTGCAGACATATCTTGAATTTGATCGTCGACTTTCTTCATCGATTCCAAAATGCCTTTGAAATTAATTTCGGCTTCATGGACTGCGGCAATTCCGTTATGAACCTCTTTTACCACTTGATCCATCGATGTAACGGAGGTAGCGGTTTCTTTTTGAATCTCCATTACAAGATCCGAAATTTGCTTTGCCGACTCAGCCGATTGTTCGGCCAGTTTTCGTACTTCATCTGCGACAACCGCGAACCCGCGTCCCGCTTCTCCGGCTCTTGCCGCTTCAATCGCGGCATTGAGCGCCAACAGATTGGTTTGTGCCGCAATGCCTGTGATCACTTCAAGAATCTTGTCGATTTCTTGTGATTTTTGATTGAGGTGCAGAATGGCCGCTTTGGAGTCTTCTACGGAAGCCGAAATCGAATCCATTTGTCGTACTGCTTGCCGCATGGATTGATTCCCGAGTTCCGCTTTTGCTGTCGTATCTTGGGAAGCCTGCGAAACATTTGACGCATTTTCCGCTATTCGGCTAATTCCAATGGCCATTTCTTGCATTGCCTTCGAAGATTCGACTGTGCTTTGGGTTTGATGTTCGGCATTCGACGCCACTTCTTCAATTGCAGCCGCAATTTGTTCGGATGCTTTGCTTGATTGTTGGGCGCTTGCCGTCAACTCTTCTGCAGATGCGGCTACTTGCTCCGCACTGGAACCAACTTGAGCAATCAGATTTCTCAAATTCATTCTCATGGTTTCTACTGCCTGGGCCAGTTGTCCGACTTCATCATCAGACTTGCGTTGAATCTGTACGGTCAGGTCACCATCAGCCAATGATTTGATTTTATCAAGTATGGATGGGATTTCCTTTAACAAATGGTTAAGGAGAAAGTAAGCCAAACCAACAAGAACCAATATAGAGATGGTTATGTGCATGAGTGTTGTTCTGGTAAACGAAGCGATTTGTGATAACGCTTCATCTTCCGGCATCGCAGTACCAACTGACCAGCCAGTTATTGGTACAGGTGAATATCCTACATATTCCATCCGATTGTTAACTTCAACAAGTTTCAGCCCTTTTTCTCCCGCAATCATCTTTTGTCCAATGGAACCAATTTCTCCTTTAAGTTCCGGCAGGTTTTCTTTCATTATTTTTTCTTGATTCGGATGATATAAAATTGTTCCATTCTTTGCCAACAAAAACGTATATCCTGTCTTGCCAAACTCGTAGGACTTCATAATTGCAGGCAAATGATCCAAAAACAAATCGATGGCAACAAAACCCGTTGTATTCGACGATTCGTCCTTCACTTGTTTCATGATACTGATAATCACTTTTCCAAATACTTCATCCATATAGGGGTCTGTGAAATACAGGTCTTCAGCACCCAATGCGGCTTTATGCCAAGGGCGTTCCTGGATATTAAAAGATGGCTTTGATAAAAATGAACCGTTTCCGATCAAGAAATTGGCTTTTTCACTGGCGGTCCATACAAACGCAATTGATTTATCCAGTTTTTGAACCGCTTCTAATGATTGCATGACTCCGTTGTAATACGGGTTTGTCACCGCTTCGTCACGGGAAGAAGCGGTTTTTAAGTAGTTGACAATCATTGGATTTGTGCTCATCTGCCTGACCAGCATTCCTTTTTCACTGAAGAAAGCATTGAGTTCATCGGAAATGGCCTTGCTTTTAACGGAAAGGTTCTCCTCTGTATTTTGCAATAACAGATTTTTTGTTTGGGCGTAATTCACATATCCCGTTAAGCTAAATACGATCGTAATGAGAATCAACATTGCCAGCGATAGCTTTTTGGCTATACTGTCTCGTATCCACACCGCTCCGCCAATTTTTTTTGCCGCAACTCTTTGTCCCACGATGATGGCCTCCTCTTGGTTTCGCACATCCTCATAAAAGTATGCGAAATTATCTGAATTTTAAGTGTTTTACATCTGGCTTTTTGAAGAGCAGATGACAACATGCCGTTCCTATCCACATAGAAAAGATAAACGGAAACGTCAGAGTAGGAAGGGAGAAATACGAAAGAACATTATACAGAAACTGGAAGATAAAAACAGCAAGAACAGCAAAAACAAGAATAAACAGTTTGTTTACTTCAGGTCGAAAACGTAAAAAACCAAGCACAAGCAGTGCCGTATTTAAACTTATCAGACCGAGAGAGACAGAGAAGTGACCAGTCCATAAGGCAGGAAGAGAGCCAATCAACGCCCCGCTCCAAGTCCAAACCGCCTCACGCCAGGATACAAGAGAGATTCCCACTAGAATAAAGAGACCACTTAGAATTGATTCCAAGAAGAAAATTTGTCCCATCCCAAGTACTGAAATCTCCCATACCGGAGTCACTTCACATGTGGCAGCGGGAGATTTAATATCCATCAGGAAAATTGCTAACCATGTTAACAGAACATATGGAAAGGTTAGAGGAGAAATCCTTAACCGTGAGGAGAATATTTCATAGAGCAAGGTTGTTAAGCCAGCACCCACTATAACCAATACCCATAACAAGGCGGTATGCGGCAGGAAAACAGGGAAAGCCAAGCCGATCAGTGCCCCGTTAAATCCATAAAGACCTTCTTTTATTTTATCTGGACATCTTTTTGTTACAGCGGCTGCGAAATTGGCTGCCATTGCTCCCAAAAAACATGTGAAAGCCATTAAAGAAGAATATGCGGATATTCCTATTAAAAATATTCCTCCTGCTATTGGACGATTGATAAACAAAATTTGCGCAATGCTTGATAGTGCGTCTAATAATACTTTTTTGCCCATAATCCTACCCTTTCTGTGCTCCATTCCTGGATGACGATTGCACAAAATAGTACCGCTTGACCAGTATCCGAACGTGGATGTCACTGGTCAAGCGGTACAGGTAAAGCCCTATCTCAGTGGCAATTTGAATTCATCACTCAGATGCCTTAAGCAAATCGTACAGGGTTAATGCGACTATCTTCGTTGCCTTGACCAAATCTTCAATTCTCACATGTTCATCCGCACGGTGGCCGTTTGCTTCGAGCAGGGTTCGTGGGCCTGCGCCAAACAGGACTACCGGAACACCCGCTTCGGCAAAATGTCTTGCGTCGGTGTACAAGGGGATTCCGTGAATCTCCGGCTCTCCGTCCATCAGTTCTTTCCAGTTCGCCGCAAGTGTTTGAATCAGCGGGGAATCTTCCGGTGTCGGCTTGAAGCTTTTTGCCAGCAGAATCCGTTCAATCTCTGCCTGGATTCCTTCATAGCCTTTCACCACGTTTTCCACCAATTCACGAATTTCCATTTCCACCTGTTCCCCGTCTTCCTCAGGGATCAATCGGCGGTCGATCCGGATCGCGCATTGGTCCGGTACCACGTTGGTATTGATTCCACCCGAGATCAAACCGACTACCATCGTGGGCGACTCGATTCCCGGAACACTGGAGCGTTTTTGATCCAACGTCCGGCGATATTCGTACAGTGCCTGCA
>NZ_JBHSHC010000020.1:0-4206 GCF_042652925.1 Effusibacillus consociatus | reverse complement strand
TAGCAGTCCCCCGGCGGATTGTCTGACGGAATGGCTACAAGTTCTTGCAGAAATTTGATCAGGTTTTCTTGTTCAGATTCAATCCATTGAAGGATTTCCTGCTTGGCTTCACATTTGATCGTATTCATTGACTTGTTCCCCCTTTTTATGAAGTCAGCTTCAGAACCACATCCAGCAGCACAGAAGCTCCCACTCCCATATCCTCTGTTGTTGCAAATTCATCCGGATGATGACTCAGACCGTCTTTGCATCTCACAAAGATCATGCCAATTTCGGTTATGGCAGCCACTGCCATAGCGTCATGCCCAGCCCCGCTGACGATTTGAACGGACTTCATGTTGCGTTCCTCAAGCACCGATGAAATCGCTTCGATCAAACGGCTGGAACAGGGAACAGCAGGGGATTCCATGACTTTGCTGAACTCGCATGCCAATCCGCGCCGCTCGCAAATGCTCTTACACTCTTCAAGGATACTGTTCAGTGCGGCCAATCTGATTTCATCGTCGATCGACCGGATGTCAAGCGTTCCTTCGACCAATCCCGGAATCACATTGCTGGCACCTGGAGACACAGACAATTTCCCGACCGTCGCCACCAGATTCTCATGTTGGAGAGCGCTCCGTTCGATGGCCTGGATCATCTCAGCCGTTCCGACGAGTGCATCTTTTCGCATTGGAACCGGAACGGTTCCCGCATGCCCCGCCAATCCTTCCACACGGAATTGATATCTGGATTGTCCGGCGATTCCGGAAACCACCCCGCAGGCTTGATTCATTTGTTCCAGAACCGGCCCTTGTTCGATATGCAGTTCCAGGTAGCCAAGGAGCGTTTTCGGGTCACGGGCAGCCAATCGATAATTTGCAGGATCAAGACCGATCTCTTTCATGGCATCCGCAAGCGTGATCCCTTTGGCGTCCTTTGCTTGCAGGTCTTCCTCCTGCAAGTCGCCGGCTATCGCCCGACTCCCAAGCAGTGTCGTATGGAATCTGGTTCCTTCTTCATCACAAAATCCGATTACTTCAATGGGATGTTTGGGCCTGATTCCGTTTTCAAACAGGGTTTGTACCACCTCAATCCCAGCAATGACCCCGAGAATCCCGTCGTATTTCCCGGCCTCAATCACCGAATCGAGATGTGATCCGATCAGCAGGGCCGGAGCATCCGGTTGATTCCCTTCGTAACGCCCGATAATGTTGTTGAGTTCATCCCGTCGGACCGACATGCCTGCTTCCCGCATCCACCCGGCCACCAGCTCGTTGGCTGTTTCGCTTTCCTTTGTAAAGGAAAGACGGGTTACACCGCGTTCGGTTGTGCTGCATTTCGCGAGTTCTTCAATTCGCTCTGCAATTCGGTCTGCGTTTACTTTTTGACGGAGCGCTTGCATTCACACTCTCTCCTTCTTCTTAACGTCCAAAATACAATCCAATATTGTGTGTTTGTATGAATACCTTATTGTATACAATATAATCCATAAAAACATAAATAATCTGAATATTTAAACAAAATAGGGGTGAACTAAAGCGACGAATCCACCCGGACTTTGAAAATGTCGGCCAATGACATTGGAGTCGCAAAAGTTTCGTCAAAATCCAAGTTCTTTTCAATGTGTGTAAGATGTTCCAACATCAGGCGTTCGGCAAGTTTTTCATCCTGCCGTTTCATCGCGTTCAAGATCTGCTCATGCTCATTGTCACGGCAGAATGTCAATTGTTGTCTCTGTCCATAAAAAGCGATAATCACATAAGTCAAGGAAACCAATTCTTCAAGATATCGGTAGTAATAAGAGTTTCCGGCAATTTTTGCTATTTTTAAATGAAAATCACCTGAAATTTGCAGAGCTCCAAGCAAATCCCCCTTATCGTGCAATTCGTGTTCTTCATGCAACAGCGATTTAAGCTGTTGGAATTGCTTCTCGGTCAAACGGCTGCAAGCTTTTCGAATGCCATCTGCCTCCAGTACCCGCCGCATTTCGAACACTTCTTTAGCTTCCTCCACAGTAGGACAGGATACAAAAGTTCCTTTATGAGGGATGATCTTTACCAATTTTTCATATGCCAGTCGACGAAGCACATTGCGGACAGGAGTCCGGCTAACACCAAAAGATTCAGCTATAACATCCTCAACCAACTGAATATTGGGACGAAGTTTTTGCTGGATAATCGCCTGTTTAATTTCTTTATAAATTTCTGCTTCATTAGCTTGTGTCATTTCCTCAGATCCCCTCTTACATCAATCATGATTGTATTGTTTACTGGATGCTGTATTGTGTACGATTCTGGATAAACTTGTACATAGTATATCATTTTTTTGTTTTTGCGCTCAACAATTTTCAATAATTGTCAGCGCTTTCATGACCAGTATAACAGAAGGATCACAACACATTTTTACGTTTCTTATTAAGAAACTATATTTCTTATTTTCTGATGTATTACTACTATATCACAGATATCGTTATTTTGACAATAATTTTTTAAAAATTATAAAAGAGCATGCCAGCCTCCATGCTGAATTTGCTCTTTAATGCATACCGGGATTTGCACGAGTGATATCATCGTCGATACCCAAGTCTATTTGAAATTTTTTGGCTTATATCAATAATTTTATCCTTCAATTCATTGAGTCTCTGTTTTGTCATCCTCATTGCGGGTCCCGAAATGCTGACTGCAGCCACAACTTTGCCTGTATGATCAAAAATAGGGGATGCAATACAATTAACCCCGGGCTCATTTTCTTCAAATTCCACCGCATATCCCTGTTCCCTAATTTTTATCAGCTGTTTTAACAAAACATCTTTATCAGTGATCGTCTTATCCGTATGTTTCGGTAAACCATACTTCTCAATAATCTCTGAAACTTCGCTGGTCGGTAAATGAGCTAAAATCGCTTTCCCAAGAGATGTACAATGCATCGGAGCCCTGGTCCCTACTCTTGAATGCGTCCGAAGAGTTTCAGTTCCTTCCAATTTCTCGATATAGACCACTTCGCCACGATCATACACTACAAGATGAATCACTTCATTGGTAATATTCTCCAATTCCTTTAAAAACTGTTTTGCCTCTACCCGCAAGTCAATGGAATCCAGCAATGTGGAGCTTAATTCCAAGACCCTGTAGCCGAGTTTGTATCGTTCGGTCTCTGCATCTTGTTCGACTAATCCATGCTTCACCAATGTAGAGAGCATTCGATAAACTGAAGTTTTATTCAAAAGCATTTTCTTCGATATTTCAGTCACTCCGTAGCCTTCTTTTCTTGAACTTACAATTTCAAGAATCTGTAAGGCCCGATCAACAGATTGAACAAGGTTGTCAGTTGGCATATGTGAAACACCTCTGTGCTTATTTTTAATGGAAACTATATTCATAATAAATATTATCACATAAGAGACGCTGGGGTAGTAAAAATTCTGCCAATTGGATAGGTCAGTATCTCAACACCGCATAATTTTTTCTTTAGTTAGAAATTCTATATATGCAAATTTCAAAAAGGAGAGAAAGCAAATGCCGCTTCTTGAAATCAGTGTGGTTCCCGTCGGAACAAATACGCCAAGTTTCAGTTCCTGCGTAACAAATTCGATTCGCATGCTCGAGCAAAAAGGACTCAAGTATCAGATCACTCCTACGGCCACCATTATTGAAGGAGACTTGAACCAATTGCTGGATATGGCGAAAGAAATTCATCAAAACGCGTTTACCAACGGGGTTGATCGAGTCATAACCAATATCAGTATCGATCATAGAACAGATAAAACTATGGACATGAGTCGGCAGGTTGAAGTCGTTCAACAATCACTGCAGTGAAACATCAGACGCGTACAGGTTATCAAAGAAAAGAGCCAGGCTTTTTTTACTGGCTCTTATTTTTTGGACTCCTGCTCTTTTCCTGTCAGTGATTTGATGGTAAGACCGATGCGAACCACTGTTACATGTGGACTGATCTGCACTTCCAACCGCGGAAATTCCTCTTCCCACCGTTGTTTGAACTTTGTATTCCACTCTTTTTGGTAGGTTCTGTTTACGGCTGCGCCAAATCCAAAGATATCAGATTTAAACTGTTTTTGTGCCTTTTCGAGCGCTGTTTGCATCCGTTCCTTGATATCCTGTTCCAGTAACTGCTGCACAGATTCAATCGACTTAGGATCACCCGGGTTCGACAGTATAGGCCTAAAAGTAGGCACCCCAAGGGGTGCTGTGGATAACTGAAATCCTT
>NZ_JBHSHC010000019.1:0-3185 GCF_042652925.1 Effusibacillus consociatus | reverse complement strand
ACGGAAGTTAAGCTCTCCAGCGCCGATGGTACTTGGGCACGAGCCCTGGGAGAGTAGGTCGTTGCTAGGCTGCTTTGTTTTCTCTATGATACAATGGAATAGCGTTTACGGAGGGATACCGAAGTGGTCATAACGGGGCGGTCTTGAAAACCGTTAGGGTGCAAGCCCACGGGGGTTCGAATCCCTCTCCCTCCGCCATAAATGCTCGAATGGCGGAATAGGCAGACGCAACAGACTTAAAATCTGTCGGGAGGATCTCCCGTGCCGGTTCAAGTCCGGCTTCGAGCACCAGTTATCCCCAAAAGACACTTCGGAGCATGGCGCAGCTTGGTAGCGCGCTTGGCTTGGGACCAAGAGGTCGCAGGTTCGAATCCTGCTGCTCCGACCATGGTTAGCTGAGTATGAGCCATTAGCTCAGTCGGTAGAGCACCTGACTTTTAATCAGGGTGTCGATGGTTCGAGTCCATCATGGCTCACCATTCATGTGATTTCCGTGGTCTCCACGAAGGGCTCGGAAGTCACTTCGAAGCTTCACGTCACTTCGTGGGGCGATGTGCGGAAGTAGCTCAGCGGTAGAGCATCGCCTTGCCAAGGCGAGGGCCGCGGGTTCGATCCCCGTCTTCCGCTCCAGCTATCATCATCTCTGCAAATTTTTTCCTTTGCAGTCTTGTTTTGATGGCGTTTGGGGATATAGCTCAGTTGGTAGAGCACCTGCCTTGCAAGCAGGGGGTCAGCGGTTCGAATCCGCTTATCTCCACCAGTTGATCGTTCCTCGATAGCTCAGCGGTAGAGCATCCGGCTGTTAACCGGAGGGTCGTAGGTTCGAACCCTACTCGAGGAGCCATCCATGCTTCCATAGCTCAGTCGGCAGAGCGCATCCATGGTAAGGATGAGGTCACCAGTTCGATTCTGGTTGGAAGCTCCAGAGAAATCCCTCCATCGTGATGATGGTGGACATACTCCTTCGGCGCGTTGGAGAAGCGGCTTAACTCACCGCCCTTTCAAGGCGGCATTCACGGGTTCGAATCCCGTACGCGTCACCATATAAAGCTCGGAATCTTTCTAGTGATTTTCCGGGTCCCCATCAAAGTACTCGGTGTTGCTGCAACGCTTCGCTTCACTTTGATGGGCCCGTATCCGGAGGCTTAGCTCAGCTGGGAGAGCATCTGCCTTACAAGCAGAGGGTCGGCGGTTCGATCCCGTCAGCCTCCACCATTCACCTCATTGAGCAAATGAGGTACTATCGCGGGGTGGAGCAGTTGGTAGCTCGTCGGGCTCATAACCCGAAGGCCGCAGGTTCAAGTCCTGTCCCCGCAACCAACAATGGAGCTGTGGTGTAGTGGCCTAACATGCCCGCCTGTCACGCGGGAGACCGCGGGTTCGAATCCCGTCAGCTCCGCCATTTTCTTCTCGAATTCTCTATGAGGGATTCGAACCGGGTTCGTCGAAGGTCCGCCACCTTAGCGCTACTTCTCAGCCGGGAGTTTATCTCCGCATCCCGTCAGGTTCTCGACTTTTTTTAACCACTACGAGGGATCGTCAAAACTTGCCAGCGTAGCTCAGCAGGTAGAGCAACTGACTTGTAATCAGTGGGTCGCGGGTTCGATTCCTGTCGCTGGCTCCACAAATTGAAAATTTTCTTTTGTACACATAGAACGTTCTTGCGAACTTGCAGGAACGTTTTTCTATGCCTCATATGGCTCGGTTCATTCCTGGATACACAGAATTACCTCTTGCAAAACATGGTCTACTCGTGCTACTATCTTAAACGTCCGCACTACACAGAGTTAATGAAAAAACAATCTAGAGAGTAGCCGACAGGATTCAAAACGCAGGTAAAACAAAACAGTAAGCGGATGTGGCGGAATTGGCAGACGCACTGGATTTAGGTTCCAGCGGGCGACCGTGGGGGTTCAAGTCCCTCCATCCGCACCAATTTGTCAGTTATGACGCGGTTTTCAGCGTTTCGACAACTTTGAAAATATGCGTACAAAAACGAATAGTCCAGTGAAGCTGAACGAGGATTCACAGACGCACTGGACTGATGGTTGAACGTTAGCCCTTCTAATTGCCAACGGCAAATGGAGGGTTTTTATTATGGCAAAGAAGCGAATAACCAACATTCAAACTGTTACTTGCACATGGGAAGAAGCGTTCAAGGAATTTTTACTGTGGAAGAAGGCACAGGGTATAAGCGAAACGACACTCAAAGATTACCGGGGTCATGTCAAAAGTTTCTTCAAACGGTTTCCTGACTGCTGGCAAGAACCGAACTTGAAGAAATCTGTTTTGGAGTACATGGCGGATGATGTGAAGCCTGCGACATTCAATTTGCGTTTGGCGTATCTGAGGGCGTTTTTTGACTGGTGTGTAGGGGAAAGATATCTACAGGACAATCCGCTTCAAGGAATCAAAAAGCGTAAGGCACAGCCAAGAATTGTTGACATTCCGCAGGAAAAATTACAGAAGCTGCTCACTTTACCCGACCAGAGAACATTTTCGGGCTTACGTGATTACGCTCTGATTTGCTTGACGTTGGACACAGGGATAAGACCGAAGGAAGCCTTTCAATTGACTGTTGAGGACATTGACCTTCAACACATGAAAGTAACCGTTCCTGCCGAAGTAGCGAAGACCAGAACGGCAAGAAGCATAGACATTACGCCTACAACTGCCGAAGTCATACGAAAACTAATGAATGTGCGTCCCGATTGGTGGGGTGTTGATGTTCCGATATTTTGTTCAAACGAGGGCAACACCGTTGAACCGTCATTCGTGGGGTGACCGTTTGGAAATGTATAGTGAACAGCTTGGATTCAAAATCAGACCGTATGACCTACGGCATTGTTTTGCGTTGTGGTTCCTACGCAACGGCGGTAACGCCTTTGGCTTGCAAAGCACAATGGGGCATACGGATATGAGCATGACGAAACGGTACGTTCACCTGACGGGACAAGACCTGAAAGAAATGCACCGTAAAGCAAGCCCGTTAAATACGTTGTTGCCCAAGAAGAAAACACGTATGAGAAATATTTGATGTGTGAATATTGAAAAGTCCTTTTTCACCTTCTTATACCGTTCCTGTTATATCGTTCCTGCAAATCATGTAGGAACGTTTTTCTTGTGCGCCACGCATGGCGATTAACTAGGTGGTGAAAGTCCACTGTGGGGGTTTGTAGTTACCA
>NZ_JBHSHC010000018.1:0-2807 GCF_042652925.1 Effusibacillus consociatus | reverse complement strand
ACAACCGCCGCTTCCCTTGTCCTGATTGGGCTCGTGGCGGTTTGTACATCTACGGACTGTCGAAGCCGGGGATCACTCAGGTCTAATTTCGAGGCATTCTCATAAATGTCATAATCGGCGCTGACGTCCACTTCGATTTTTACCCTGCCATTCTCAAGCGTTGGTATGATCTTTGTGCTTGCTTTCAACACTTGTGCACTTACTTTGCCTTCTCCTTTTTCTTCAGGGATGTTGATCGTGACCACGCCAATCTTCATTTCATCGCGAAGCCACAGCACGCCTCTCGTCTCCTTGTCGTTCATCCAGCCAACCAATTTATCCTTATGGAATACGGCTGCTCCCAGTATGGCGGCCGTCATATTTTCCTTAGATGATTCCTCACTTTCAGAATCCTTCTTCTTCACGTCATGAGGTTTTTGTCTTATCTGGGGGGCCACAGGTTCTAAACCGTCGGTAAGCAACATATCCGAAAAATCCCTTAAATTCACCCTCAGTCCAACTGGTTGGTTCTCCTCTTCTCTGATCACTTCAGCGGAGACTCTTTCCAAACCCGGTTTAATTTTTAAGATCTCAGACGCGTCCCCTTCGGTAACCAGAATCCACTTCCTCATACGGGATTCTCTCTGTCTCGAAAAAAAATCCAAAATGGGAGACACACCGCTTCGCGCCGCTTTTTCACCAATGAGGAGAATCCGACTGTGAGCAAAGGTGATGCGGCGAGGCAATTTCACCTGCAACCTGCGATAAGCATCCATCACTGTTTCTCCCTCCTCCGAAACGAGGAGTGTCGTTTTTTTCTCACCCTCACCTCCACCGCTACCGCCACCTCCCCCGGCAGCTCCGAGGGCCATTGGAATTGCAACTTGCAGCGACATGCGAATTTTTCCCTCTTCCACCTTATCGATGGCGATCGCCGTTACAATCGCGATATCATTGACCTCCACCCGGCTCCAGCAGCCGCTAAGCAAGGTCATAAGGATCATACTCAGCAACAGGATCAGTTTCTTTTTCATGTCATCCTCCTTCCCTCTCCGGTTCAACCGTATCCTACCTTTGTTTCGGCGGACGGGGACGCAATAAACTTCTGATGCGCTGAGGGTTGTTTTTTCCCGTTTCTTGTGACCGCTCGTTCATATCCCATCTGGGCACCCGTACAAGCACATCTTTGAAATCTCCGAAATGCATAGGAGCTAAGGGAGCCAAATAGGGTACACCGAATGAACGAAGCCGACACATATGAATCAAAATAAACAAAATCCCTAACAATATCCCATATAACCCCAATGTGCCGGCTAAAATCATGATCGGAAAACGAAGCAGACGGATCGCGATACCCTGATTGAAGTTGGGTATGATAAAGGAGGCAATGCCGGTAATAGAGACGACAATCACCATCGGATCGGAAACAATGCCTGCCTCTACAGCTGCCTCACCAATCACAAGAGCTCCTACAATGCTCACAGCCTGTCCGACCGGACGTGGCAGACGCACACCCGCTTCCCGCAATCCTTCAAAGGTAATTTCCATCAGAACGGCTTCAACAAGAGCAGGAAACGGAACGGTTTCCCGGGAGGCAGCCACACTAAGCAGCAGAGTCGTCGGGATCATTTCCTGATGAAACGTGGTCACGGCAATATAAAGAGATGGGAACAGCAAAGCCACTACCAAAAATAGAAACCGCAACCATCGGATCGCAGTCGCAACGACAAAACGCGTATAGTAATCTTCCGTTGCTTGCAGCATCTCATAAAAAGTGATTGGAACAATCAACGCAAACGGAGTGTTGTCGATGATAATCCCAACTTTTCCTTCCAATAAATTTCCAACCACTTTATCTGGCCGCTCGGTATAAGTCACTTGAGGGAAAATGGAAAAAGGAGTGTCTTCGATCAGTTCTTCAATATATCCACTCTCCAGAATCGCATCAATATCAATTCGATTGAGTCGTTCCCGGACTTCTGCCACTACTGCTTCATCCGCAATGCCGTCCAGATATGTAATTACGATATCGGTTTTCGATAACCGTCCCACCTTTAATGCTTCCATTTTCAACTGCGGAGTTTTCAACCTTCTGCGAATTAAACTTGTATTGGTACGCAGGTTTTCCGTGAAGCCGTCCCGCGGGCCGCGAATCACCGCTTCCGTGGCAGGTTCTTCCACTGACCTCATTTCCCATTTTTTCGCACTAATGAAAAGCGCCTGTTTTACACCGTCGATCAGTAAGGCGGTTTCTCCGGACAAAACATGATCTGCCACTTCCTGGACGTTATTCCCCCTGCTCACCTGAGCTGCTGAAATCACTTCATTCTGAAGCAGAGTCTCCATTTCCTGCAGTTGAACCGTTGATTGCTTAGGTAGGTTTTTGCCATAATTCAGTAAAGGTTTTAGGACGTCCGAATCAATCACTTCCATGTTGACAAGTCCATCCAGCAAAATCAGGACCCCTCTTTGGGTTTTGCCTAATTCAAATTCCCGATAGACCATGTCGGAAGATCGATCAAAAATCGCTTTCATCTGCTGCAAATCCTTCTCGAGAATTCCGCTGAGCATATCGCTTTGTGGAACATCCTGCTGGTAGGCGGGAAGGTCAGGGCGAGGGTGACTGCGATTGAATGTCACAAGATTTCTAATCCATCTCGGTTTTTTTTTGCTCATCCTTCACTCCTCCTTTTTTTACGAATGGTTCCTACAATCAGCAGCAACAACGGGATTGCCGTGTAAACGCTCGGGAATTCATACCCGGGTTCGACAGTATAGGCCTAAAAGTAGGCACCCCAAGGGGTGCTGTGGATAACTGAAATCCTTAT
>NZ_JBHSHC010000017.1:0-6482 GCF_042652925.1 Effusibacillus consociatus | reverse complement strand
TATTCCTAGCTCCCTACACGATTCAGTTTTCAAAGAACGACTTGGCGCTTTAGCGCCTTAGCGTTACTTGTGCCCTTGTGGTGCAAAGAACGACTTGGCGCTTTAGCGCCTTAGCGTTACTTGTGCCCTTGTGGTGCAAAGAACGACTTGATCAGGATGATCCACTCCAGGTTATCGCCATGAATGACGATTTTCTTAGTGGAGATCCTTCCGTTTGTCGCTATTGTCATCGCAAACAGCGACAAAAGCTATCTTATCACATCCGCACCAGCATTTCAACTGGTAATATTTATTTTTTTGATTCGGATGCTATTTTGTTATTCATCGCTTTCGAACCAGTGTTTTCACACCGTCTCGCGGCGACAAGAGTTATAATATCACGCTGCACATCATAACTCAACGCAGCTTTAAAAACAAATCACAACAAAATTCTTCCCGATCTGTTATTAGGACGAACTGCTTTTATTTTAGAGCTTCATTCTTTATTTCTCGCCCACCTGATCCTCGCGCAATACTTCATTAACAAAGGCAACGCGAGTGACTTCTGATTCAAGGAGTTCTTTTAAATATTTTGTATCGGCCATCCGCAGCCTGACCGCGTACTTTTTTTGATACTTCTCCTTAAATTCTTCATTCTCCATCAGTCCTTGAAACCAATCTGACGAAAACAATTGCTGTTCAATCTTTTTATGATCCAATGCATCTGATAACCAAGACACCGGTTTCACCTCCTAACACAATCCTCATTTTCTTTTCCTAATTAAATTACCCAAAAATCGCGCATAATGACACATCTGTATGACATAATTGTAACTGTGCCTACATTGCATTTTGAGGTAAATTACGGTAGGCTAATACATAGAAGAATTCTAATCTAAAATTTATGTGGGAGGGAATAAACAATGGCACATGAATTACCGGCACTTCCTTATGACAAAGCGGCGCTTGAACCGCACATCGATGCGCAAACCATGGAAATTCACCATGGCAGACACCACGCTACATATGTGAACAATCTGAATGCAGCTTTGGAAGGTCATGCGGACCTCCAAAATAAAAGTCTCGAAGACCTGCTCCGCGACATCAACAGTGTTCCGGAAAACATCCGCACTGCTGTTCGCAACAATGGCGGCGGCCACCACAATCACTCCTTGTTCTGGGAGATCTTAAGCCCAAATGGCGGCGGCGAACCGACTGGCGCTATTGCGGATGCAATTAACAGCAAGTTTGGAAGCTTCGACAAATTCAAAGAAGAATTCGCTAAAGCGGCTACCACTCGTTTCGGCAGCGGCTGGGCATGGCTTGTTGTGAAGAACGGTGAGCTTGCAGTTTACAGCACAGCAAACCAAGACAGCCCCCTGATGGAAGGCGATATTCCTGTTCTCGGTCTTGACGTTTGGGAGCATGCATACTATCTCAAGTATCAGAATAAGCGCCCGGATTACATCGCCGCGTTCTGGAATGTAATCAACTGGGACGAAGTCAACAAGCGTTACCAAGCGGCTCGCGGTTAAGAAAGCAAAAAGAACCCCGTTTTCCAATGATGGAAAATGGGGTTTTCACTTTTACGGATAAAAAGCAACCAGGCTTACGCTTGGTTGCTTGTCTTTTTCTCCACCTGTTGCCGGAGGTATGCATCAATAAAAGAATCCAGAGCACCATCCACAACCGCGTGAACGTTGCCCACTTCCTCGCCGGTTCTGTGATCCTTCACAAGTGAATACGGGTGGAATACATAAGAACGAATCTGGCTGCCCCAAGCAATGTCCCTTTGTTCCCCGCGAAGCTCCGCTAACTCTTTTTCACGTTCCTCAAGTTCACGTTCATAAAGTTTGGAAGCGAGAATTTTCATCGCTGCGGCCCGGTTCTTAATTTGGGATCGCTCACTTTGACAGGTCACTACGATACCGGATGGAAGATGCGTGATCCGGACAGCGGAGTCGGTCGTATTCACGTGCTGACCTCCAGCACCGGAAGAACGATAGGTATCGACCTTAAGATCAACTTCCCGAATTTCGATATCCACATTTTCATCCATTTCGGGCATTACATCGACAGATGCAAAAGACGTGTGACGGCGACCGGAAGCGTCAAAAGGTGAAATCCTCACCAATCGATGGACTCCGCGTTCCGCCTTAAGATATCCGAACGCATTGTATCCCTTTATTAATAGGGTTACACTTTTTATCCCTGCTTCCTCGCCCGGGAGATAGTCAAGGGTCTCCACTTTATATCCCTTGTCCTCCGCCCAACGCGTGTACATACGAAGAAGGATTGAAGCCCAATCTTGCGATTCAGTCCCACCGGCACCCGGGTGAATTTCAAGAATCGCATTGTTTTTGTCGTACGGTTCACTTAACAGAAGCTGCAATTCAAAATCGGACAGCTCTTTTCCCAGTTTCTCGCCACCTTGCTCAACCTCATCGAGAAGACTTTCGTCCCCTTCTTCCCGAGCAAGCTCAAGCAACACTTCCAGATCCTCTTGCTGGCTTGATAATTTCTCCATCTGCTCCACAAGAGCTTTGAGTGCGTTCGTTTCATTAATCACTTTTTGAGCGGCATCCTGATCATCCCAGAACGTCGGACTCGCCATCTGCTCTTCTAATGAAGAAATCCTCGATTTCTTATCAGGCAGGTCAAAGAGACCTCCCAATGTCCGCCAAGCGCTTGGCTGTATTTTGCAATTCCTGCTTTAACTCACCATGTGTTTTTGTTGCCAATTTCTTTTCACCTCGTAATTTGCCACTATCTTACCCACTAAGAGAGTCGGGCCGCTTCGAAAAGCGGCCTGGCGAACAATAAAGCCGGTTTAAGGGCGACGTCCCTTTGACGGGTGTTTTTACACTTCCTGTGGAGCTTGCTGTTCTACCTGAATGTTTGCCTTGAAAACATACATCACAACCTCTTCGCGAATGCTGTGAATCATTTCGTCAAACATCTCATACCCTTCAAATTTGTACTCGACAAGCGGATCGCGTTGCCCGTAAGCACGGAGATGAATCCCTTGACGGAGTTGGTCCATCGCGTCGATATGATCCATCCACTTTGTATCAACCGTGCGGATCAGGACCACTTTTTCAAATTCGCGCATGAACGCACCCAATTGCTTTTCACGTTCAGCATATTCCTGCATCGCAAGCCCCAAGACAAAGTCCGTTAGTTCTTCACGATCGGCGCGACGGGATAATTCTTCGACATTGGTCTTGCCCGGGGAGAGATAATGGCGCTCTCCGTATTCAAGCAATCCCTGCAGATCCCAATCCTCCGGTACCGCATCTTCCTGGCAATAAGTGTCGACTGAGAATTTAACCAGATCTTCCACCATGCCTTTAACTGTCTCGGACAGATCGTCCCGTTCAAGGATTTCACGGCGCTGCTTATACATCACTTCACGCTGCTGGTTCATCACGTCGTCATACTTCAAGACGTGCTTCCGAATGTCAAAGTTATTGCCTTCAACCTTCTTCTGCGCGCTCTCAATCGCACGAGTCACCAAACGGGCTTCAATCGGCTGGTCTTCTTCCAGACCCAGACGTTCCATCATCCCCATAATATTCTCCGAACCGAACAAACGCATAAGGTCATCTTCCAGCGACAAGAAGAACTGGGAAGACCCCGGGTCGCCTTGACGGCCTGAACGTCCGCGCAGCTGGTTGTCGATGCGGCGGCTTTCATGACGTTCTGTACCAATAATATGCAATCCGCCGACTTCTGCTACCCCTTCTCCAAGAAGAATATCCGTACCGCGACCGGCCATATTGGTCGCAATGGTAACTGCACCGCGTTGTCCGGCAAGCGCAACAATCTGAGCTTCTCTTTCATGATGCTTGGCGTTCAGGACCTCATGTCGAATTCCACGCCTCTTCAGAAGCTCGGACAAGTATTCCGATTTCTCGATCGAGGTGGTCCCCACCAGTATCGGTTGACCAACCGCATGGCGTTGCACAATCTCTTCCACAACCGCATTGAACTTCCCACGGATGTTCTTGTAGACAACGTCCTGCAAATCCACCCGTTGGTTTGGTTTGTTTGTGGGTATTACCACAACATCCATGCCATAAATCGAACGGAATTCTTCCTCTTCCGTCTTGGCCGTACCGGTCATGCCAGCCAGCTTCTGATACATCCGGAAATAGTTTTGCAATGTGATCGTAGCAAGAGTTTTGCTTTCGTTCTGGACTTTAACTCCCTCTTTGGCTTCAATCGCCTGATGGAGACCTTCGCTGTAACGGCGACCTTGCATCATACGGCCGGTGAACTCATCGACAATGATTATCTCGCCGTCTTTCACCACATAATCCTTATCCCGCTTCATCAGATGATGAGCTTTCAAAGCCTGGGTGATATGATGGTTGATCGTGACATTCTCCGGATCAAACAGGTTTTGGATGTTGAAAAATCGTTCCGCTTTATGGGCACCTTGTTCGGTCAATACGACAGACCGCGATTTTTCGTCAATTGTGTAGTCGGCTTCCCCGCGAAGACTCGACACAAAAATATTGGCGCGTATATACAGTTCAGTCGACTTTTCCGCCTGCCCGGAAATAATCAACGGTGTACGTGCCTCATCGATCAAAATGGAATCCACTTCGTCCACGATGGCATAATGCAGCGGACGCTGCACCATTTGATCGAGCGACATCACCATGTTATCGCGGAGATAATCGAAACCAAATTCATTGTTCGTACCGTATGTAATATCACACGCGTACGCTTTTTGTTTTTCCATGGGATCCATGCCATGAATGTTAAGTCCCACCGTCATTCCCAAGAAACGGTGCACCTGACCCATTTCCTCTGCGTCACGGCGCGCCAAGTAGTCATTCACGGTAATTATGTGAACCCCTTTGCCAGTCAATGCGTTCAGATACGACGGCAGCGTTGCCACAAGCGTCTTACCTTCCCCCGTACGCATCTCCGGGATTCGGCCCTGGTGCAGCACAATACCACCAAGAAGCTGTACATCATAATGACGTTTCCCAAGGACGCGCTTTCCCGCTTCCCGTACTACCGCGAATGCTTCCGGCAGCAGATCGTCAAGCGTTTCCCCTTTTGCCAAACGTTCTTTAAATTCAACCGTCCTGGCGGCTAATTGCTCGTCCGACAGGTTCGCAACCGAGGATTCCAGACTGTTGATTGCGTCAACCACTTTATATAATTTTTTAATTTCTCGTTCGTTTGAATCGCCAACGAGTTTCTTCAGGAGGCCCAACATCTCGTTGTACCACTCCTCTCCAAGATTTCCTGCCTTTGTGTCCACCGTCTAGTATACCATCGTTTTGCCAAGTGTCCAAAAGAAAATGTCTCCAAAAGAAAAAAGGTGACAGATCCGTCACCTGAATACCTGGTTGCCCTAACTTAGAATAGTTGGCGATTGCTTACCGACTTTGATTCCTGATCCCCTCGAATCAGACCCAGCACAATGGAACTAACGATCACCAAGACCCAAACCGAAGTTACGAAATGAAAAAGAGCGACAAGCACGACAGCAATACAGGTTTCCAGTAACCACGGGTGAATGTAATACGATTTTCGCAAATTCCAGTACAGTATGTGCGACGCCTTCAGCAAGATGAGAAAAACCAGAACCTGAAGCATTGCAGCCAGAAACGACATGTCGGTCACCTCCTGCTACATCGTATGCGCAAAAGGATAGACGGGTGCCTAGTGAATCAAAAAAGGGCCGGCTCCCATAGCCCGCCCATGATCATTATTTGTATTTTCGGTCTAGAACTCAGGTTCAATCAACCCATAGTTTCCGTCGTTTCGTTTGTACACAACATTCACCTCTTCGGTTTCCGCATTTGCGAAAACGAAGAAATCATGCCCCAAAAGATCCATCTGCATGACAGCCTCTTCCGGAGTCATCGGTTTAAATGCAAACTTCTTAACCCTGACGATTTCCCCTTCATCGATTTCATCTTCTACTGCTACAGTTGCAGCCGCCCCATTTTCCTGGAAAAGAGTCCGAATCCCCTCTTCCCGAAAACGGCGATTCAACTTGGTCTTATGTTTTCGGATTTGGGCTTCCAGCTTTTCAGCCACAAGGTCAATGGAAGCATACATGTCAGGCGAGCGTTCTTCCGCTCGAACCATAATGCCATTAAGCGGCATAGTGACTTCCACATTGTGAGAATCGCGCACAACAGACAGGGTCACTTGTACGGCTTGAACAGGAGGTGTATCGAAGTACTTTTCCAATCGTCCAATCTTTTTCTCCACGTAGTCTCGCAAAGCATCCGTGATACTAAGATGTTCCCCACGCAATTGGATTTTCATGAGGTACTCCTCCTTCCCTTACTGTACTAATCATATTCGCCTGAGTTTGGCAAAAAACCTCCTTCAAAATCGAAAAATTCAAAAATCCAACACACCTTCTTAACAATCTCCACAATTGAACGTATTACCTTCTTCCCGGGTTCGACAGTATAGGCCTAAAAGTAGGCACCCCAAGGGGTGCTGTGGATAACTGAAATCCTTAT
>NZ_JBHSHC010000016.1:73337-73527 GCF_042652925.1 Effusibacillus consociatus | reverse complement strand
CCGAAGACAACTTGCGCGTGCTGCAGCAAACCGGCGGGCACTACATCGCGGGCGAGAAAATGACCTCCGGAAAGCCAACCGTCGAAGCGGCACTCGCACATCCGGGACGTTTCAAGACGATTCGCGACAATCTGGAAGTCAAAGAAATCGTTGTCGGTGACGGTGAAGCGCGCAAGCGCTACGTGCTGGT
>NZ_JBHSHC010000016.1:0-73299 GCF_042652925.1 Effusibacillus consociatus | reverse complement strand
CGGGGACGCACATACGAAGGCGCATTGCCGACTTCACAGTCATCCGACCTACAAACGCTATTTGAAAATCGATAAGCGTGGCAATCTGCGTATCGACCTGGATGCTGTCAAAGCGATGGGGCACCTTGACGGCAAGTACTTGCTTCGTACGTCTGATGACACGCTTTCTACCGAAGACGTCGCGCTTGGCTACAAGCAGCTTCTGAAAGTCGAGGCAGCCTTTCGCACGCTGAAACAGTCGCTGGAATTGCGGCCTGTTTATCACCGGAAAGAAGAACGGATTCGTTCGGACGTCCTGCTTTGTTGGCTGGGGTTGATGCTCATACGAATCATTGAAAACCAGACTGGCCGAACATGGCGGGACGTTCGGTCACTCATGCAGACGTTGCATTTGATTGAATACCGTTTGGATGCCGGAAAGCTACGTCAGCGGACCGAATTGACGGAAGAACATCGGGCAATTGTTTCGGCTCTCAACATTGAAGAACCTCAGCAAATATGGGACATTTCGCTTTCTTGACCCCAAAAATTTGTAGGCACCACATGAAGTTATCCACAACCGCCGATTCCCTTGTCCTGATTGGGCTCGTGGCGGTTTGTACATCTACGGACTGTCGAAGTCGGGTTTTAAAATGCAGGGAAAATTCTAGAAACACAGTTAAGGCTGCTATGGTAATATGTACGGAATACTTTCGGTCCGATTGTATATCTTAGTGGTCACTAAATATCGGATTACTTGGCGCCCTTCATATATATCGAAGGGCATTTTTATTTAAACGAGAGGTTTAATTTATGAATCTACATTTTTATTGGTTAACATAATGTATATTATCGGACTCAATCTGAAAACGAAAAAGGGCTGCTGCGTTTGTTTCACCCTTAATGTTCTTAGTCATTTGGATTTGGTATGTATCCATTTTTGTTTAACAGGTTTTCTCTTTCCTCCTCCTTGTATTTAAAAAGATATGGTATAATTTTTAAATCATGCCTACTACTATTAAGGGAGGGTTCCGGCATGAGTGTTTTGACTGTGACTGATGTTTCCCATGGGTTTGGTGCTCGAACCCTTTTTACTAAAATATCGTTTCGCTTGCTTCGCGGCGAGCGCATTGGACTCGTAGGAGCCAATGGTGTCGGCAAGTCCACATTGATGAGCATCATTACAGGAGGCATTGAGCCTGACGAAGGCAAAATCGAATGGTCCAACCGGGCAACGGTAGGCTACTTGGATCAGCATACGAAGCTCACACCCGGCAACACCATTCGCGATATTCTTCGCGATGCCTTCCGCCCTTTACTTGACCTTGAACAGGAATTGACCGTTATCGCGGAAAAAATGGCCGATGCCTCACCCGACGAATTGGAGAAATTGCTTGAGGACATGGGCGAGATCCAAGAAAGATTGGAAGTCAGCGGATTCTATACCATTGATGTGCATATCGAAGAGCTGGCAAAAGGTCTGGGATTGACTGCAATCGGCCTGGATCGTGACGTCAGTGACCTGTCCGGCGGCCAACGCACCAAAGTCTTGCTTGCCAAGCTGCTGCTGGAGAAACCGAACGTGTTGCTGCTGGATGAACCTACAAACTACCTCGATACCGAGCACATTGAGTGGTTAACCCGATACCTGCAAGAATATCCGTACAGTTTTTTGCTGATTTCCCACGATACCTTCTTCATGAACGATGTGGTAAATCGCATTTATCACCTGGAAGGCGGCAAATTAACTGCATATACAGGGGATTATGAACAATTTCTCAGAGTCTACGAGCAAAAAAGGCTCCAGCACGAAAACGCCTATGAACGCCAACGGGAAGAGATCTCCCGTTTGGAGGACTTTATCGCACGCAATAAAGCTCGGGCATCTACCTCAGGACGAGCCAAGTCCCGGCAAAAAATACTCGACAAGATGGAACGGATCGATCGGCCGGTGACCTATCCCCGCCCCTCCTTCCGTTTCGCGGAAGCGCGGCTGTCTTCTAAGGAAGTGGTTACGGCCAAAAATTTGCAGATCGGGTACTCCTACCCCCTGCTCCCCGAGCTTGCAATTGCTGTGGAGCGAGGCAAAAAGATTGCCATCACCGGCTGCAACGGGATGGGAAAATCTACTCTCCTGAAAACTCTGATGGGCATTTTGCAACCATTGAACGGTTCCGTTGAGCGTGGCGATTACCTGCACCCGGCCTATTTTGAACAAGAAACCAAAATCACCAAGAATGTAACCGCATTGGAAGACGTTTGGGAATCTTTCCCCAATCTGACCAACCAAGAAGTGCGTGCCAACTTGGCCCGCTGCGGACTTGGGAATGAGCATATCACTTCAAAGCTTTCTGCTTTGTCTGGGGGCGAACATGCCAAAGTACGGCTTTGCAAACTGATGCTCACACCAAGCAATTGGCTGCTGCTGGATGAGCCCACCAATCACTTGGACGTTGCGGCAAAAGAAGAATTGGCGATTGCGTTGAAAAACTACAAAGGAACGATTCTCCTTGTTTCACACGAACCTGAATTCTACAAAGACTGGATTACGGAAGAGTGGAACGTGGAGGCTTGGGCAAAACAAGGAGTCCGGTAAAGAAAAACGGCCATTCCTATTTAAGGGAATGGCTTTCTTGATGCAGCACACACTATGTCTGTTAGGAGGGTATGGATTTTTATGACATCCCATTTTCAAGAACTTGCGATTCGAAACGCGCTGATCGAAACATTACTTACTCACGGAATCAACGAACCCACCCCGATTCAACAACAGGCAATCCCAGTGCTCTTGGCCGGTGACGACCTGATTGGACAGGCGCAAACCGGGACAGGCAAAACACTCGCCTTTGTGCTGCCAATTTTAGAAACGATCGATGTCCGGAAGGGTGAGATTCAAGCGCTCATCGTAACACCGACCCGAGAACTGGCACTGCAGATCACGGAAGAACTGGAAAAATTGGCCCCTTGTGTGGGTGCAAACGTTCTTGCTGTTTACGGAGGCCAAGACGTGGAACGACAAATCCGAAAGTTACAAGGCCATGTCCACGTTGTAGTCGGAACGCCAGGCAGGCTTTTGGATCACCTTCGCCGGGGCACGGTCAATTTCAGCCGGCTTTCCATGCTGGTATTGGACGAAGCGGATCAGATGCTGGATCTGGGGTTCCTCGGAGAGGTGGAACAGATTTTGACTCAACTGCCATCCGACCGGCAGACTGCACTGTTTTCAGCTACAATGCCAAAGAGCATTCGTGCGCTCGCTTCCCGTTACATGCGATCCCCACAAGAGGTCCGAATTCAGCCAAAGAAGGTCACATTGGAGGAGATCCGACAAGTCGTGGTCGAAACAACCGACCGCCAAAAACAAAACGCTCTCTGTAAAATGATTGATGAGTACAAACCTTTTTTGGCAATCGTTTTTTGCCGCACAAAACGGCGTGCCAGTACACTAAATGAAGCGTTACTCCGGAGAGGCTACCTGTCAGATGAGCTCCATGGAGATCTTTCCCAGACAAAAAGAGAACAGGTGATGAAACGGTTTCGTGAGGCAAAGCTCCAAATCCTGGTTGCAACCGACGTTGCCGCCAGAGGTTTGGATGTGGAAGGCGTCACCCATGTATTTAACTATGATATCCCCCACGACGTGGAGAGCTATATCCACCGGATCGGCAGAACCGGTCGAGCCGGACAAACAGGTGTTGCGGTTACTTTCGTCTCCCCTCGTGACAGGGACTTTTTGCGAATGATTGAAAAAGGAGTTCGTGCCACATTGGAAAAGCGGACTGTGGAGGGGAATCTCGCCAAGACCCCAACTCCTGCAAAGAAAGTAAGCGAGTTGTCCAAAGTGCGTACCGGTGACACCAATCGTCGCACTGTTCAAAATCGGCCCGTTGCCGGCAAAAGAGATGGGAGCAAACGGACGGGAAACAAGCGACGCGGACGCTAGCGGGTTGAACCCCCCGTTTGCAGTTACAATAGTAACGTATAAAAGAGATACAAGGCGGATCCCCACATAACCAACGCGGAAACCCTATTCAGGATCCCAACGAGCTTTCCGGACGGATCGAATTGGCCTGTGATTCGCCCTGCTGTAGCCAATCCAATGAACCAGATCCACGACAGCAAGATAGATGAAAGTGCAAAAATTACCTTCTCTGTACCGCTGTAGTTAAGCGAACTGGTCCCGATGACTCCAATCGTATCCAAGATTGCGTGGGGATTCAGTAGTGACACGGAGGCAGCAAACGCAATTTGCTTCCAGGGAGTAAACCCCTGAACTGCCTCCCGGGTCCCCTCTTTATCATTGTCAGTGTCCGCTTTCTCCATCGCGGCGGGAGTGCTTTTCCAAGTAGTCCACCCCATATAAAGCAAAAATACGATCCCTACGGATACCCCTAAAACGGCCAATGAAATCAAAAGTGTGCGGCAAGCAATCCCGTTTTCACCCAAAAAGAACTCAATACGACTGTCGCATAATGATGCCGTTATTACAACCGGCAGGGCGTTGATGAAACGTTTTTGCAGCGCTCCCTGATTAAATACAAATACATTCTGTATCCCCAACGGAAGAATAAGCCCTAGAGCCAGAATCAACCCATGGATGAAAGCCTGAATCAAATGATCTCCTCCCAACCGAACCGGCGTTTAACTACAATCGTACTTAAAAAATCAACCGGTTTCTCCAACCATTTGGATGGATTCAAACCCAACCAAGTAGTAACATGAATGTAAGAGAATGCAGTTTGTGGGAGGATCAGAATGTTTGATCTCGAATGGAAACCTGACAAATCATCTCCAATACCGCTTTATACCCAGATTAAACAATATATCAAGGACAAGATTGAAAATGGGGAATAACAAAACGCAAAGAGAAAAAGCCATGCATCTGCTGCTTGGCTTTTCCGCTTTCAACTTTTATTTATTTTCGGGACCTTTCTCCGGATCGCTTCTTGTCCGTGACTCATTTTCTTTGTTGGTCCGCGATCTGGTGGTCAAACGACTGGAATCCTCCGTTTTGGGAATTCGTTTTGTGTCCTCTTTCATCTGTCATCCCCCTTGTCACAAATGGACTGGTTGCGGTTTATACATTATCGAGAGCGCTTCGGCAATCATTGATACATGCTTCCATGTTGGTCATCGCGCTTTCCAAACGCTGTTTTGCCATCCCGTCGTGTGCTTGGTCCATGGCAGATTGAAGGTCTGCATAAATTCCTTCACACTGCTGCAAACATGTTCGAATTTTATCCTTAGATGTCATGCCTTCACCTCCTTTACCGTAAATATATTATGTCACCACCATCTCCGTTTTCTAAAATAGGTGATGATTGACAAAGCGATCGTCAGAACGATCAGCCATAATCCTAAATACCCATACCTCCACTTGAGTTCCGGCATGTATTCAAAATTCATTCCATAGATCCCCGCCAAGAAAGTGATCGGGATAAATACGACACTTACGAGCGTCAATGTCTTCATGATTGAATTCATGTGATCCGCTTTCAGCGAGGTTTGCAGATCAATTACCCCACGCATTTGTTCTTTAAAAGCATCAAAAGCATTCAAGACTCTGTTAAAGTCGTCCTCCAAATCCTGAAAATAAAAACCTGATTCTTCGTCAACGTAAGGAAGCTCGGAACTTCTCAACCGTCGAATGACTTCAAGTTCCTCCTCCACACACCGTCTTAATTCATGAATTTGATTCCGCCACTCAAAGATCTGATGCCCTATATCATTTGAAAACGGATTATCAAAGACTTCCCTCTCCACTTTCTGGATCTCCTCTACAATGCGGTCAACTGAATAGAGGTGATTCTCCCCCAGTTCATCCAGTAAATGATACAAGATGTGCCCTGTGTGGCGCATATTTTCAGGTTGATCCTGAAAGTTCCTTCGAACGTTTTCAATAAACGGCAATGGCTCCCTTAAGGCAGTAATTACGAAATTTTTTCCGACGAGAATGCTGAATTCGACCAGGTCATAGAGATTCCGGATGCCCAAAAAAGTCATAAAAGCGTGATCCTTGAATAAATGAATCTTCGGTCTATAATTCCTCTCTGAAAAATTTTCTATTACAAGCGGATGAGGATGAACCCAGTTCTTCAGAAAGGGCAAAAGGGTTTTGGGTTGTTCACCTGTTACGTGAATCCACGCAGTCTCATTCTCCCCAAGTGGGACCCAAGAATCGACGGTTCGAATTTTTTGAGATAAAGAATCATAAATTAACATATCAATCATTCCTTATCCGAATGGCTCCTCTATACATTGTCCCACGGAAAGAAATTCCTATGCCGTTGTCTTGACCACCAGTAAAAAACGCACCCCGTCAGGAGTGCGCTGAAGTATGTATTGCCGAATTTGTATGTTACTTGAGGAGATCTTTCAAGCCGCTGCCAGGTTTGAACGCCGGAACATTCGTAGCAGGAATCGTGATTTCCTTTCCTGTTTGCGGGTTGCGGCCAGTACGAGCAGAACGTTGACGGGTTTCAAACGTTCCAAATCCGATTAACTGAACCTTCTCCCCATTTTTCAATGCTTCTCCAATTGAATCCAGGATTGCATTCACAGCTTTTTCAGCCTCCACTTTTTTCAGAGCAGCTTTCTCCGCAACGATTGCGATCAGATCGGTTTTGTTCAACTATATACACCCTTTCATATAAAAGATAAAGATATATTCGGTAAAACAATTGAAAATCCTGCTAAAAAACTGCGTTCCATTCTAAACTTTATGGTTTTTTCATAAAATAAACCAATAAAATAATGCGTAAATTCGTCCAAATACGACAATTGACTGACTAGTCGGTATTGTGCTACGATTTCATTGATAGAATGATAGGGAGAGAGGGATTCACATGCCAGACACACCATGGGTAACTATGTATCCTCAGGAAGTTCCCCAGACCATAAATTATCCAAAGCAGCCTTTAAGTGGCTTACTCGAACAATCTGCACGGGAATATCCGAACCACACTGCTGTTTCGTTCATGGGGAAAACGCTTTCTTACAAAAAAGTACTGGAAGAAGCCTATCGATTTGCGAACGGCTTGCAAGCACTCGGGATCAAAAAAGGCGACCGGGTCGGCATCATGCTCCCCAATTGCCCGCAGAACATTATCGCCTATTATGGGGCCCTTTTTACAGGTGCTGTAGTAGTCCAATTCAATCCGTTATATATGGAACGGGAAATCCATCACCAGGTAACCGATTCAGGAATTCGGATCCTCGTGTGTTTGGATTTGGTGTATCCCAAAGTAGCGAATGCCAGTGAGGGAACATCGTTAGAAACGATTATCGTAACCAGTATTAAGGATTATCTGCCGTTCCCGAAAAATCTTTTGTATCCGATAAAAGTGAAAAAAGAGGGACTCTTTGTAGCAGTTCCTTACAGTGACAAAGTTTTGTCATTTAAACGATTACTCTCCAGCTCACCAACAACTCCCGTTTCCACGGAGATCAATCCACAAGAGGATCTGGCCCTCCTGCAATATACGGGCGGCACCACCGGTTTATCAAAAGGAGTTATGCTGACACACGAGAATCTAATCGCCAACACCTGCCAGGCGAAGCACTGGATGTACAAATGCAAGCCAGGAGAGGAAAGCGTGCTTTGTGTTCTTCCCTTCTTTCATGTATACGGGATGACTGTTGGGATGAACCTTGCCGTTATGACAGCTTCCAAGATGATCTTGCTTCCAAGGTTCCAACCGGGGGACGTGTTGGCCACAATCCAAAAAGAAAAGCCGACACTCTTTCCGGGAGCTCCAACCATGTACATCGCCCTGCTGAACCATCCGGATCTCGAAAAATACGATCTGTCTTCCATTAAAGCTTGTATCAGCGGCTCGGCACCTCTTCCGCTTGAGGTTCAGGAACGTTTTGAAGCGATCACTGGCGGCAAGCTTGTAGAAGGTTACGGATTGACAGAAGCTTCTCCGGTTACCCACGCCAATCCAATCTGGGGACACCGTATAAACGGATCGATCGGTCTTCCATGGCCGGATACGATTGCCAAAGTTGTCGATCCCGCTACGTTAGAAGAAGTTGAACCGGGAAAAGCCGGTGAGCTGATCGTTAAAGGACCGCAAATTATGAAGGGGTATTGGAACCGCCCGGAGGAAACTGCGGAAACCTTGAAGGATGGCTGGCTCTTCACAGGTGATATCGCCACAATGGATGAGAAAGGATATTTTTATATTGTAGACCGCAAGAAACATATGATCATTGCTGGCGGATTTAACATTTATCCGCGGGAAGTCGAAGAAGTCCTGTTCGAACACCCGGCGATGCTGGAAGCTGCAGTGATCGGAGTGCCGGATCCCTACCGAGGTGAGACTGTCAAAGCTTTTATCGTCCTTAAAGAAGGTCAAACAGTGACCGAAGCTGAACTGGACAAATTCTGTCGGGAAAGACTGGCAGCCTATAAAGTTCCCCGGTTGTATGAATTCCGCAAGGAACTGCCGAAAACCATGGTCGGAAAAGTATTAAAAAGGGCTCTGCAAGAAGAAGAAGCGAATCGGATGCCAACTGTCCCCGATTCTCCACCAACAGCTTCTTAAAAAAGAATTTTTCACAACTAAACAAAAAGCCCGCCCCAACAGTGATTGGGGCAGGCTTTTTGTTTGCGGGCTTTTTCGTATGAGATTATTCGTTTGGATGTCTTATTTCATCTAGTCGCCCTCTTGTTAAGCAACCGCATTCGGTATGCGTTTTTGGCACAGCTTCCAAGTTCGTCGAGGAGCGAATAATTTGCCCAACCGCTAAACGCAGCTCCTACGATTGGGATGAACGAAAGGATTTTTTTAAATTCGATCGATTCTCTGTATTCCGTGTAAAACTCCCGCCAACTCACGGCTTCCTCCAAACTGGCGTCTTCTGTTGGAAAACCTGTCTTTCCATTCCAATATTTGACCTGTTCGAAGACTCTTTTCCTGCTTGCATCCCCGGAATACGCCAACTGAAACACCTTTAACAGGAAAACTCGTTCAGAGTATTCCCGGATATCAAATCCATAGATTTGCGCTGTCTCGGATAAGAACTTGAGTTTTATGGCAAGAAGCGCCGGATAATCTACGGCAGCCAAAAGAATACCGCCAACTCCAGTTCCGACACCTTCAGCAGCGGCTATTTTCTTGTATTTCGAGAGTAAGTCGCCACAATACACGTCTTGTTCCACAAGTGTAAGACTGCGGTACTCCGCCAACTTTGTTTCGGAGAAAGGAAGCATATCGATACCGGACAAAACGCTCTTCACCGCTATCTCCATTGCTTTCGATAACGTCTGATGAACTTTCTCGGGAATCAATTTGTCCACCCGTTGTTGGAGCTTTCGCGACCATCGCTGCAGCACCCATGCTTCCTGCATCATTTCCGATTCCCATTTGACCAGTTCAGAACGGACCTTTTCTTCGTAATTCATTATTTCTTGTCTTTGTAAATCTCTCGCATGACATGTGCGAGCTCAGGAATGATGATTCTTGTCATCGCCAACTTCACAGCTCCTGAGGATCCGGGCATTGAGAAAACTGCGGTTCCTTGGCATACCCCGGCAATCGCACGACTAAGAATTGCTGCCGGACCGATATCTTCCGTGAAGCTTAAATAACGAAAAATTTCCCCAAAACCGGGCATCTTCTTTTCCAGCATCGAATCGACCGCTTCGTATGTGGTATCCCGATCAGTAATTCCGGTACCCCCATTCAGCAGGATCGCCTCAATGTCCGGAGACGCTGCTCCTTCCGAAATCAAGCTTCGAATTGAGTCGTACTCGTCTTTTACGATACGATAATCTGCCACTTGATATCCGTTTTCTTTCAAAAGCTGCATCATGAGTTGGCCGCTTTTGTCGGTCTCTTCAGTTCTCGTATCACTCACGGTGATGACCATACAAGTTACTGTTTTTGGAGCTTCTTTCCGATGTTCTTCAACTGACATAATTTTCACCTCTATCTTGGAATCTAACGGAAAATCGTTACAAATTCAATCCTGATAGGACAGCGCTGCATCTATAAAACTGCGATTCGGGTCATACAGCCCAATATCCGCTTTGCCGTTGCCGTCCCAATCTCCCGATACCGGCATCCCATTAACATTTTGTGCCCACGGTCCAAACGAAGCCGGCATCCTTTCGAACTTCGAACCGTTAGAATGAACTACTTGCCAAATTCCATTGCGATCATAAAATAACAAATCCGTTTTGCCATCACCGTTATAGTCCGCCGCAGACGCCCGTTCCCCATGACTGGAAGAATACCAGATTTCCGGTGCTGCAAATTGGCTGTCCTGCCCTTTCATCACCCATACCTGTTTGGTATTCGGATCGATTAAGATTAAATCCGCATAGCCGTTTCCGTCTACATCACCAAGAAATGCTTGAGTCTGTAAAGTCAAGGCAATAGAAGATGGGATTTCGAATACGCCCTTGGAAACAAGCGAGAGGTTTTCGATAACAAAGGTCTGACCTTTGTGTTGCTTTAGCTCGAGTCTGACGAGCAGCGATTGATGATTGGATTTCTGGTAGCCGGACACCCATTTTACATCCTTGCCTTGCTTATCCTTCAGTAAAGATTGGAGCTCCGTAGGGAGAGTGACATTTTCCGGTTCGTTTCGAAAGGAACCGGACTGATTTTTAAACAATAACAATTCATGATCGCGAATCTGCAGCAGGTCCATCTGCTTGTCGCCATTCGAATCCATGAGCAAAAAGACACTTTTTTGCTTAAGCATTTCGTTGTGTAACCAATTGCTCGCTTCACCCGTTTTCCTGTTACGCGGCCATTCTAAATTGGAAAGTGTGACAATTGCCTGTCCGCGATTCGTATCGATCCCAACCCAGTCATCCTTACCATCCCCGTTTACATCCCCAGTCAATAAACATCCTTCTTTGAGGTGTGAAGCTGTCATAACCCTATGAGCAGGAGAAAATGGGACTACATCATGAATGGTTCCAAACCGGTAATGACTCGTTTTGATTCCTTCGACCAACTTATGAAGTGGAGAGGATTCACCTGCTTTGTATTGATATAACGGTAATCCGTTTTGTGAAACTGCCTCTCCGTTTTTCATAACAGGTTCCAGGTAGGAAAATTCAAGATACGGATGGTAATACAAACTGGCAAGGCCATCATAATCCTTTAATTTATCCAGAATTTCTTGAACCCGCTCTTGATTAAAAATGTAACGAAGGGGAGCCGGAATGTAAACCGATCCATTACTTGATCGAATCCAGTCATTTTCTTCCTGTACATATACAATATCTCGTAATGATCGCAGTTGGAGCTTATTCGGTTCATAGATTAGCCCCATATAAGAACGAAATACTTTCTGTTGCCCGGGTGTTGAATTATAATGCGGCGACTCCCAAAAAGCGGGCTTTAACCCATTCAGTTGAAATGCCCGAAGGCTTTTCTCAATACGTTCAGCGGCATAAGCTGGACTTTCCGAAGTGTTCTCTCCTGGAACTTTAAACTCGTTTCCAAAACCGGAATTATGATGTCCGTCGGCTCTTGGAGAGTCTCCAAATTGATGGGAATACCCGTGCATTCCCAGGATGGCTCCCTGCGACTGAGCTTCACGTAAAACTTGAACAAACAATGCGGTTACCGGTGTTGGGGTATCAATCCCTGCTTCCTGCCACCCTCCCTGTTCCGAGTACCTTTTCCAGCGGGGTACAACTGCAATATGATAGGGAACATTCTGCTCTTGTAGGTATCCCAATACCGCTTTTAACTTCCCTATCCCTTCCGGTGTTCCATAAAAATCTCCCGGTCCAACGTCTTCTAATCTTAATAAAATATAACGCCCTTCTCCAGTAGCCGGTTGAAAATAAGAATATACTTGAGGTGAGACAAGAATGCTTGCAATAAACAGCAGAAAACCTAGTACAATGAAAGTAATTCGAAAACGCCTCAAAATCTGGATCCTCCTGGCAACTTGGTCGAGTCTCTTGTTATATGATACATTCATTATACAGGCTTTGCCTTTTACTTTACATGAAAAATTACGGAGGAATCGCTAGTGACGCTTGTTTTACCGATCTTATTGTTTATCGCAGGTATAGCTTTTACGCTTTACCCCTTATTACCCGGAGCGTTATTCGTTTTGGCAGGTATCATTTCTTACGGCTTGTTGGAAGGATGGTCTGCCTTCCCGTACTGGTTCTGGATGGTACAAGCTTTACTGATCGCATTGAACTTTCTGGCCGATTGGGTTTCAAGTGTCTTGGGGATTAAACGAGCGGGTGGCTCCAAACAAGCAATTTGGGGATCCGCAATCGGAATGCTGATCGGGCCGTTTGTGATGGGGCCTTTTGGGATCTTGGCGGGTCCTGTTGTCGGAGCCATGGCTGGTGAACTAATTCGGGTGCAAAAAGCGGGTCAAATTGCTCGAGTCGGGTTCGCATCGTTAATCGGATTTATTCTCGGAACCTTGTCCAAACTGGTACTTGTTCTACTCCAAATTGTTTTGTTTGCAATCCGGATTTGGTAATCCAAGGTGAAGCGAAACGTCAAAAGACAGGAAGATGAAGTACCGTTCCGATCTGAAGATTCCCCGATTTCAAACGGTTCGCCTTCTTTATGTAATAAATTGCTTCCTGTATATCTTTCCCTTGGTAATTTTCATTCGCGATGGACCAAAGAGTATCGCCAGGTTGTACAACTACCACAACCTCTTCATTGCTGCCATATGCCTCGTTTCCCCAAAGAAGGTTAAGTCCAATCCCCACAAATAGAATTGCGATCAATCCAATAAGCAAAACTTGCACTTTCTTCTGAGGCTTCCGCTGAATATTCTCGCCCAGAATATGGTTATACGTATACATAAACAAATCCCCTTTCCCGAACATTCGTTCTCGATTATCTTCATCATATCCAGAACGTTAGTTCGTGTCAATACAAAAATCGAACTTATGTTTGTATTTTTTTCCACCACATGATATAATTCGTTTATAAGAGTCTATGAAACGTTTCCATTTCTAGTACAGTTAGGAGAGAGATTTTGGCTATGAAGTTGTCCAAACGCCAACAACAGATTCTGGATTTTATTAAAGATGAAGTTCGCAAGAAAGGGTATCCCCCTTCCGTGCGGGAAATTGGGGATGCTGTAGGCCTTGCGTCAAGTTCGACTGTCCACGGTCACCTTGCACGGTTGGAGCAAAAAGGTCTTATTCGACGAGATCCGGTTAAACCCCGGGCGATCGAAGTATTAGGCATGGAGACTCCTGCTGTACAACATGACCTCTCCGCTGTAATGGTACCCATAATTGGAAAAGTAACTGCCGGAAGCCCAATCACTGCCGTCGAAAATGTCGAGGACTACTTCCCTCTCCCGGCTAGCATGGCAGCTGATGGTGAGCTATATCTTTTGACTGTTGAAGGAGACTCGATGATTGAAGCAGGGATTCATGACGGTGACCTTGTGATCGTTCGAAAACAACAGACCGCACGAAACGGGGAAATTATCGTTGCGATGACGGAGGATGATGAAGCGACCGTTAAGCGTTTCTATAGAGAAGCGGATCACATCCGTCTCCAACCGGAGAATTCCTCAATGGAACCTTTACGCTATAAAAACGTAACGATCCTGGGAAAAGTAATCGGTGTATTCCGCTACGTATCCTAATTGATTTCTTTCAAGATAAAAAGCCCGTCCCGACAACTTGTCGGGGCGGGCTTTCATTTTTGTTGAATATTTCGATTCAGGCAGGTTTAGTAGGTTGCAAGGTATTGATCACGTTCCCAATCATGAACTGTCGTACGGAACATATCCCATTCGATCAGTTTGGCCTCAACGAAGTGGGTGACAGCATGTTCGCCAAGAGCAGAACGAATCACATCATCAGCGAGAAGTTCATCCACAGCTTCCTTCAAGGAACCAGGCAGAGAGCGAATTCCAATTCTTTCACGTTCCACTTCGTTCATCACGTAGATGTTGCGGTTAACCGCATCCGGAAGCGGAAGTTCGTTCTTAATACCGTCAAGACCTGCTTTTAACATAACTGCAAGCGCGAGATACGGATTGCAGGCAGGATCCGGATTGCGAACTTCAATACGCGTAGAAAGTCCACGAGAAGCAGGGATACGCACGAGAGGCGAACGGTTTTTTGCAGACCATGCCACATAGCAAGGTGCCTCATAGCCCGGAACCAAACGCTTGTAAGAATTCACTGTCGGATTTGTAATTGCGGCAAAGCCACGTGCATGAGCAAGGATTCCAGCCAGATACTGCCTTGCTGTTTTAGAGAGACCGAGCTCATCAGTCTCATCATAGAATGCATTTTCTTTTCCTTTAAAGAGGGACTGATGGCAGTGCATCCCGGATCCGTTGATTCCAAAAATCGGCTTCGGCATGAACGTAGCATGCAATCCGTATTTACGAGCAACTGTTTTCACGACCAGCTTAAAGGTCATGATGTTGTCAGCTGCGGTTATGGCGTTTGCATACTTGAAGTCGATTTCATGCTGACCGATTGCCACTTCATGGTGAGAAGCCTCAATTTCAAAGCCCATGGACTCCAGAGTTAACACGATTTCACGACGGCAGTTTTCACCCAGATCGAGCGGAGCCAAGTCAAAGTATCCGCCCTTGTCGTTCACTTCCATGGTCGGATTGCCGTTCTGGTCAAGCTGGAACAGGAAGAACTCGGGCTCCGGACCAACGTTCATCGCGGTGAAGCCCATTTCCTTTGCTTCAGCCAAAACTTTTCTCAGAATACCGCGCGGATCGCCTGCGAACGGGGTACCATCCGGCATATAGATATCACAGATCAAGCGAGCCACTTTCCCGTGTTCAGTTTCCCACGGGAAGATTAACCATGTATCGAGATCCGGATACAAGTACATGTCAGACTCTTCGATGCGTACGAAACCTTCGATGGAAGATCCGTCAAACATCATTTTGTTGTCAAGAACCTTGTCCAATTGTGAAATTGGTACTTCCACATTCTTGATTATTCCGAGCAGATCAGTAAACTGCAAACGGATGTAACGAACGTTTTCTTCCTTAGCCATGCGTACAATGTCGTCTCTGGTGAAATGACGATTCAAGGTGGATCCCCCTTTGCATATGTAACAGCGGCAATTTTACCGCTGCAAAATAACACCGATATCTTTTGCAAAAATCAGATAGATATCTTTTACCGAATTATGATATCAGTGGAAGAATCTGGATAATTCTCCCCGAATCAATGATCCGGACACTCCCGGACGACCATGGATGAAGAGTTCTTTTTTCAGGAGCTCATGCAATTCTTCATCTGAAAGATCCTTCATCCTCTGTACTTCTTCCTTAGCTTCTTCCTTAACAGGCAATTCGGCCGGCGCTGATGCAGCCAACATTTTTTTAATTCCCGCCATATTAAGCCCTTGATCAATCAGTTTCTTAATTTCCAGCAATCGTTCTACATCATTAAAAGAAAACAAACGTTGATTCCCTTCAGTCCGTGCCGGTTGAATCAGTTCATGCTGTTCGTAATAGCGAATTTGTCTGGGAGTCAATTCAGTTAATTTCTGAACGATTCCGATAGGAAAAAGGGCCAGGTTACGACGGAGCTCGTCACTCATCTTGTCCCCCTCCTTATGATAATAAGTTTATTACTATTATATTCCTTGGAACCAAAAGATGTCAAACGCATGTAACAGTAGATTACAGAAAATTAAAATTCCCTGACATAATCAGTCAGGGAATTTAGGCATTCTATTCTATCAGTTGAACGATTAGTTATACTGTTTGAGCTCCCAAGGATGCACTTCGAGGCGATACTCATCCCACTCGGCTTTTTTAAGAGAAACATAAGCTTCATAGAGGTGGTTGCCAAGAGCGCTCTTTAGTACATCGTCCTGTGCCAGGTTGTTCAGAGCTTCGTTCAAATCTGCCGGCAAAGCTTCAATACCGTATTCGGCACGAACAGCCTCGGACATATGATAGATGTTTTCCTTCACTTCTGCAACCAGAGGAAGTTTCTTTTCAATTCCATCCAATCCGGAAGCGAGCATGAGAGCCAGCGCCAAGTATGGGTTTGCCATCGGATCCGGGCAGCGAACTTCGATACGGGTTGCAGCTTTACGTGCAGCAGGAATACGAATCAACGCAGAACGATTCGAGCAAGACCAAGCGATGTAGCAAGGTGCTTCATAGCCAGGCACCAGGCGCTTATAAGAGTTAACAGTCGGGTTGGTAACTGCAGCAAACGCTTTGGCATGAGCCAGAACACCAGCCAGATACTGACGAGCAGCTTCAGAGAGGCCGATTTCATCGTTTGCATCATAGAATGCATTGCCTTGAGAAGTAAACAAGGATTGATGGACGTGCATACCGGAACCGTTAATGCGTGCTACCGGTTTTGGCATAAAGCTTGCGTAGAAACCGTATTTGCGTGCAACTTCTTTAACTACCCACTTGAATGTTACAATGCGGTCCGCAGTTAACAGAGCGTCACCGTATTTAAAGTCAACTTCATGTTGTCCAACTGCCACTTCATGGTGGAGGGCTTCAACTTCAAAGCCCATAGCATGCAGGGTACGAGTGATGTCTTGACGAACTTTTTGCCCTCTGTCCTGAGCACCTGCATCAAAATAACCAATGCTGTCATGCGGTTCAAAAACAGGTTCGCCCTTTTCATTAAGCGGGAACAGGAAGAACTCCGGCTCCGGACCTACATTCAGACCGCTAAATCCGAGAGATTCCGCCTTTGCGAGAACTCTCTTCAAGCAGCTGCGAGGATCTCCTTCAAAAGGCTTCTGATCGCCTGTATAAATATCGCAAATGACTCGAGCTTCTTTCCCATCGCTCCAAGGCAATACCATGAAAGTAGAAAGATCAGGCTTCAAGTACATGTCGGAATTTTCGATCGATGCAAACCCCAGAATGGAAGAGCCGTCGAACATAATATCTCCGTCCAACACCTTGTCCAATTGGGTGATTGGAAGCTCAAGATGTTTGAAGTTACCCAAAACGTCAACAAATTGAAGTATGATAAATTCTACTCCGTTTTCTTTCACAAGCTGTTTGATAGTAGATTGATCCATTGCCCGGTTCCTCCCCGTAGTCTCAAATAATATGTTCATTAGCTATTAGTATTATATTTCGGGGAAATTAAGTTGTCAACGAATGTTAGAAATGTTAACAAGAAAATTTTTAAAGAAGTTTTCTCTCTTTCATCGTCTCCAAAGCTGACAATATGGCGAGCTGTACATGCTCGTAGGTAATTCCACCTTGCATAAATCCAATGTAAGGGTCTCTGATTGGGCCATCGGCAGACAGTTCAATCGAGGCCCCCTGCACGAATGCACCGGCAGCCATGATTACGGGATCCTCATAACCGGGCATGTCCCAAGGCTCTGGTTTTACATGGGAATCGACAGGCGCTGCCGACTGGATTGCCTGACAAAATGCAATCAAACGTTCTTTAGAACCAAGCCGGACAGCTTGAATGATATCGGTTCGGCTCTCCTCCCATCGGGGTGAAGTTTCAAGTCCAACCCGTTCAAACATCGCTGAGGCATAAACGGCACCTTTCAGAGCTTCCCCGACCACATGGGGAGCCAAGAAAAATCCCTGCAGAATACCGCGGTTCGTTCCCAGCATCGCGCCTTGTTCGGCTCCAATTCCGGGCGCGGTCAACCGACATGCAGCTCTGTGAATGATCTCACTGCGGCCGACCAGATAACCTCCTGTAGGGGCCAGACCCCCACCCGGGTTTTTAATTAAAGATCCCACCACGAGATCGGCTCCCGCTTCAGTCGGTTCTTCCGTTTCCGTAAATTCACCGTAGCAATTGTCCACCATTACGATTACATCCGGTTTGATCTCTTTGACAAATCGCACCATTTGCCTTATCTCCGCAACCGTAAATGAGGGTCTCCAGGCATAACCTGACGATCTCTGGATCCCTACCATTTTGGTTTTGGAATGAATGCGTCTGCGAATCTCATCCCAGTCGATCTTATTGTTGCGCAAAGGAACAGAATGAAACGTTACACCAAAATCTCTTAGCGAACCATCCCCGGCATTCCCTCGTACTCCAATCACTTCCTCTAACGTGTCGTACGGAGCACCCGTGATGTACAAGAGCTCGTCCTCCGGTCGTAACACTCCGAACAGCCCTAAACAAATCGCATGTGTGCCGGAGACAATGTGCGGGCGCACTAGAGCTGCCTCAGCCCGGAAGGTAGTGGCGTATACTTGTTCTATGATCTCTCGTCCCCGATCATTGTACCCATATCCCGTCGAAGAGGAAAAATGATAATCACTTACCTTTGCCTCCTGAAATGCAGCAAGCACTTTCGCTTGATTGCGCAAAACATTCTCTTCGATCCGTTTGATGACCGGCTCAATCTGATGCTTGATTTCAACAGCTAAACTGGCGAATTCGCTATCGTTCATAAGTCTTTCAATCACAACAAGCTCTCCTTTTTGCATCTTGCTCTTAAGTCACTTTATATCTGGTCAGTCGATCTACAAACTCCGGTTTTGCGTCGAGCTTCAACAGGATGCCCTCTTCAAGAAATTCCTGATGGTAGATCTTGCATTCAGCATGGAGCCTTGCAACAAATGGCCCTTCGTTGTAGGGCATTAGAACCTGCATAGTGACAGCAGATCGATTGGACCATTCGGAGATCAATCGAATCAAGCCGGGTATTCCCTCTCCCGTCTTTGCTGACAGCCGAACCGTATGATTGGCTTGCGGATCGTCAGCCAGCAGTTTGTTCGAGACGATGTCGATTTTGTTGAAAACCGTAATAATCGGTTTATTCTTGACTCCCAGTTCGTCCAATACATCATATACGGTCTGCATCTGAACATCATAAGCGGGATGACTGGCGTCCACCACATGAAGCAGCAGATCGGATTCCACCGTTTCTTCAAGCGTTGCCCGAAATGCATCAACCAATTGATGCGGCAGTTGTTGAATAAACCCAACCGTATCCGTAAAAATGGCTGTTCGGCCGTCCGGAAGCATGGTTCTTCTTGCGGTGGGATCGAGTGTATCAAACAACCGGTTCTTTCCCTCTGCGACATCTTTGGATCCGCTTCCCACCCGTTCCACGATCGCACGCAGCAGACTGCTTTTTCCGGCATTGGTGTACCCAACCAATGCAATCACAGGGATGTCCCGCTTTTTGCGTTGTTGGCGTTGAACCTCCCGATGCCGGCGAACCTCCCGGAGTTCCCTTTTCAGATCCGAGATGCGGTCACGAATTCTCCGGCGATCGGCTTCCAGCTTGGTCTCCCCGGGACCTCTTGTACCAATTCCTCCGCCAAGTCTTGACAATTCAATTCCTTTTCCGGTCAAACGGGGCAATAAATAGCTCAATTGAGCCAGTTCGACCTGCAGTTTCCCTTCCTTTGTTTGGGCCCTGCCAGCAAATATGTCCAAAATTACCTGGGTCCGATCAAGCACTTTACAGGGTAGAATCTGCTCCAGATTGCGAACCTGGGCCGGCGAGAGTTCGGAATCAAACACAACTAGGTTTGCTTCGAGTTCCCTTACCAGCGCGGTCAGTTCTTGCAGTTTTCCTTTCCCGATATATGTAGCAGGTTCCGGGACATCACGAGACTGTTTGATTGTTGACACTACCTCAGCTCCCGCTGTTTCCACCAGGCCCGCAAGTTCATCAAACGCCATCTGCCAAACGACTGAAGATTGTTTGCCGATGTGCAACCCCACTAAGAGGGCTCGCTCTTTGGAAATTTCTGTATCAGGCATTCATAAGTAACCTCCCGTTTTCTCGGTTTATTGTAGCATACTGACAGAAGAAGAGCACTCAGAAGAGCGCTCCTCTAGTCATAGGTTCGATCGCAAATTTTACAAACCCCTTCCTGCAAACTTTGGTGACGTAAATAGATACAGGATTCCGCTTGCCCAAGCTTCCGCCCCCACTTAATTCCCTGCCTTCTTCCTACCGCATAGCCTGCCAGAAGGACCACAAGAACGGCTGCAATGGCCCATGTAATCGGAATCATTTGTCTCCTCCCATCAATTCAAGGATCATATGAACGAGCGGTGTTGCAAGCAGGACTAATACGGAATCTTTTGCATCTAACAGAACCGCGAACAGGAAGCAGATCACAGCGAGAAGAGTCGTTTCGACAACTCCTAAACGAACGGCGGAATTCCGCTGCCCGCTCTGCGTATCTTTATAGATATCCACCAAATCATCAAGTAACTGCACGGCTCCAATAATCATGAGGCCCCAAATCATTGGAATGGGACCTGCCAGCAGCATCCCGAATACCAGCGCTGCCAGCCCTTCCCCCCACCCCGGAAGACCTGTAGGCATTTTTTCCCTCAAATCATGCCCCATTCCAATTGCGTAACTTGCCAGAAAAAGCACTAATGCAATCTCCTTTGCCACAAATATCCCGATTGCAAGAACAAGCAAAGCATAAGGAAGTATAGCTTTTCCGAGCTTCCCGGCCAACGTTTGGCGACCGACGCATTGGTCATATTCCGCATCCAGCAAATCATCCATACACTTTATCGAAATCCCCGTGAGAACAATGCCAAAGACCTCAATCAACCAATTATACCAATCGCCAAACATATTCTTTCACCTCACGAAATCCCTGCCGATAGATCGAGGAGATCGGAATGATTCGAGTTCCCCTCATCTCTTCCTGCAGGAGTGCAAGGCCCTTTTTTGCCTCAGGAAGATCCATTTTATTGGCAAGCATTGCATATCCGTCCTTAAATTCGCCAAACTCGGCAATTTGAAGATCAAGTTCACCGAGAGACCGCAAGCTTCCGGCTTTTGCCACTTCTCCCAAGTCGACCATATGAAGAATGCAATCGGCAGCTTTCAATTCTCCAAGAGTTTGTGCCATTGCTTCGCGCAATCCCCGATCCGGATGCACCCCATCCGTTAATCCGGTAGAATCTGTGAGCGTAAACTTGCGTGCGCCCTTTCCTCCGGGCAAATCCAGCTGAATCGACTGAAGAGACCTGGTTTTATGCTGACCCAATCCTGAAAGCTCATGGCGTGCCGATGATAAATCATATTTTTTTTGACGTGTGGAACCATCCGGTAATTGATAAAACACCTCAAGTCTGTGCAATCCGAGAAACTCTGCAAAATTCACACAAAACATCGTTTTCCCAACATTTGTCCGTCCGAGAACCAAACAGTTTCTCATCAAGCGACTCCCTCCTCGAAAGATAGATCCTCAGGAAGGATTAACATCAAATCATCCCTCGTTGCCTCTTTAAAATCCAATAAGCGAACCGCTTGCAGACGTACTGCACGTTCGATGATGTTACGGACCAGTCTTGCGTTGGCAAAGTTGCGACGGTCAAGATTGAGAGTGGCACGCAAGTACCCGCGAAGCTTTTGTTCTGCTTCCTGGGACAGTCTGTATTCTCTCTTGCGGAGCATTTGTTTGGCAATTTGGATCAGTTCTGTTTCGTCATAGTCATCGAACGTAACCGTAATGGGAAACCGTGACGGCAATCCCGGATTGGTTCGCAAAAACAAATCCATTTCATACCCGTATCCGGCAAGAATCAGAATAAAATCGTTCTTATGGTCTTCCATGGCTTTGACCAATGTATCCACCGCTTCTTTGCCGAAGTCTTTTTCTCCCCCGCGAGCCAAACTGTAGGCTTCATCAATAAACAAAACTCCACCCAGCGCTTTTTTGACCTGCTCGCGGGTTTTTTGTGCGGTATGTCCGATATACTCTCCCACCAAATCAGCCCGTTCCACTTCAATCAGATGCCCTTTTGACAAAAAACCGATCTCCCTCAGAAGTCGGGCTAAAATTCTTGCCACAGTGGTTTTTCCCGTTCCCGGGTTTCCCTTGAAAATCATATGAAGAACTACCGGCTCGGTCGCCAGTTTGACCGCTTGTCGACGCTGCTGAATTTGGATAAGTGCAAAGATTTCTTTTACAAGAGTTTTCACTTGCCGTAATCCGATCATGTGTTCAAGCTCTTGCAAGGTCGCTTTGACTTTGGCTGAATCTTGCTGAGGATTCGAGCGGCCCATTTCTCGCGTGACGACCGGCTTTTCTTGTGTATGGAGGCGTCGAAGTGCATCATTCAGCGCCAGTTGACCCGATCGGAATTGATCCAGGATTTCATCAAGATCCTGATACACGGGAGGGCGCCGACCGCTCCTATTCAATATCTGTCACCTCGCTTGCAGAGATTGCTTCATCATACGCAGGAACAGGGAAATGGGTGAAAGCCCAGCAAGAAAAAACAAAACCCTGCAAGGAGTAAGTCCTCGCAGGGTTTTGTTTACGGCGTACTGTTAATGCATAGGGATTCTCAGTTTTTTCAGCTCTGCCAACAGATTTTCATTCAGAATCCGGATATAGGTTCCTTTCATCCCCAAAGAACGAGATTCGACAACTCCCGCTCCCTCCAATTTGCGAAGGGCGTTTACAATCACGGAACGCGTAATCCCAACTTTATCGGCGATTTTGGAAGCGACCAGCAAGCCTTCTCTTCCCTCAAGTTCCGCAAAGATATGTTCAATTGCCTCAATTTCGCTGAAAGAAAGGGTTTCGAGGACAAGTTTGGCGGTCATCCGGCTTCTGGATTCTTCTTCCGCCCGTTCCATTCGATCCCGTAAGATTTCGGTACCGACCACGGTTGCACCGTATTCCGCCAACAAGACATCGCCATCGTCAAATTCCTTAAATAAACGGGCGACAACTAACGCTCCCAAGTGGTCTCCGCCACCTACGATCGGAACAATCGAGGTAAAACCTTTCATATTATCCCCGCGCATTTCAATTGGAAATGCCGTAAGATCGTTTTCAATTCCGATGTTTGTTGCTGTGTCTTCAATTTTCATCGCTGCCTGAATATAACTTTCAGGGAACCGTCTTTCATGAATCATGTTTTGGAGTCGTTCATTTTCAATTTCTTGAGCAATTGCGTATCCGAGTACCTTCCCTTTTGCACTTAGAATAAACACATTCGCATTGATCACATCCCGCAAAACTCTTGCCATCTCGTTGAAATCAACGTGATGACCTCCTGTTCTTTGGAGCAGCCTGTTAATTTGTCTTGTCTTCGCTAAAAGTTCCATACAATTCGCCTCCTGTTCTAAGGCTGGGAATATTCTGTTATTTTTATACACTTGAATCACCTTGATGAATTGTTAGATAATTGGGATAACAGTGAAAGACGTGAGAGGGTGTCAAAAGATATGAGTACAATACAATTTCTTACAATACTGTTCTTGTTCCTGATGATTACTGTGGCGCTGCTTGTTGCAGGCGGTTTCTTCTACGCCGAGATTGAGAATGAGAATACGGATCAAATCTAGCCGGAAAAAACAAAACCCTGTGGAGATCCAGTTCCGCCACAGGGTTTTGTTTAAGAATCGTCTCATATGGTATGGGATTAGTCTTCCCACTTAACGGATTCGGTTGGGCAACCATCCCGTGCATCCATTGCATCTTGAAGGAACTCTTCCGGTACTTCCACAAATCCTTCAAGTCCACCCGCAAGTTTCACGAATGCATAACCTTCATCGTCCGATTCGTATACGTCCGGACAAGTGGAATAGCAAGCACCACATGCAATGCAGGTATCTTTATCTACCCAAGTTTTTGCCATGACAACTTTTCACTCCTTCGACCCTTTATGCCTGAAAGTATAATTCATTTGCACAAAACAATCAACCACCCAAAGATCCGATTTTCTACGATTCTTTGCCAGATTTCCTCATTCTGTCTCTGGGTTGGGGAGCGATTGTCCCATCAGGCCGAAGGGGAGCGAGTTCCGGTTTTGCTTTTGGATCTTCAATTTTTCTGGGGCCGGGAAAATTCGAGTCTTTATTGCGCACCATTCTAGTAATCCTCCTTAATAAGTACACCTACTAATAGGCGCCCCGCCAACATGGCGAGACAAGTGGACACCCACCAAAGCGACGTGGTGCTGTGAAGTGTATTCCGAGTACTTTGCCGGGTGAACTTTGGATATGTTGCGCAATTGTCGTCGAGGATATGCAAAACGAAAGAAGCACCAGTCCGTACAGACTGGTGCAGGTTACTCTGGCGCAGGTGCACTGGGCGGCTCATTAGGCTTCCTGGTTGAAATTTACGTTTCGCATGGGAGTAAATGTGGAGATTGCGTGCTTGTACACGAGCTGCTGCTTGCCTTCCGCTTCGACAATCACGGTGAAGTTGTCAAATGCTTTTACCACCCCACGTATTTGAAACCCGTTAACAAGATAGATAATGACCGGGATATTTTCCTTGCGGATCTGATTCAAAAATGTGTCTTGGATATTGATCTGTGGTTTGTTCACGTTCTAGTACCCCCATCCTCTTTTATTTCAACTGTATTCGCGAGTTGATGCCTAAATTCCTTCACAAGCCTTAAACAGCCGGTATAAAGCTGATCCCAGGACATTGTATCCACTTCAAACCAGTGGATGCTTGAATCCCGGCGAAACCAGGACAACTGCCGTTTTGCATAACGTCTGGACCCCAATTTGATTTTCTCAACCGCTTCCTCTATAGTACCCTGCCCTTCCAAATAGTCAATAATTTCTTTATACCCGATTCCCTGCATCGAAATCAATTCCTTGTGCATGCCATTGGCCAATAAAGTTTGTACTTCCTGGACAAGCCCATTGTTCATCATGACATCTACTCGCTGGTTAATCCTCTGATAAAGGGCTTCCCGGTCGTTCATTGTTAAGCCGATTTTGAGTGTCGGGAACAGGGTAACCCGTTCACATGGCGTAACGGATTGTGACATCGGAATCCCGGTAAATTCATAAACTTCGAGCGCCCGGATGACCCGTCTCAGATCATTTGGATGAAGACGTTTCGCCGTTTCGGGATCCAAGATTTGCAACCGTTTATGCAAATATTCAGGGCCATATTGTTGAGCTTCCCGCTCCAATGCATGTCTAAATTCAGGATCCCCGGCAAATTCACTGAAATTATAGTTCTCCGTAACCGCTCGTACATACAAGCCCGTACCGCCGACCAGAAAAGGCAGCCGTCCGCGTTTCCAAATATCCGAAAGCCATCCATGGGCCAGTTCACGAAAACTGGATACGGAAAAGGGCACATCCGGGTCCACAATGTCGATTCCCCAATGAGGAACCCCCTTCATTTCTTCCGGGGTGATTTTCGCTGTTCCGATGTCCATCCCCCGATAGATCTGCATCGAGTCGGCCGATATAATTTCCCCGTTGCAAGCCGAAGCCAACTCGACGCCCAACTTGGTTTTCCCCACCGCAGTCGGTCCGACCAGGATGACCAAGCCGTTTTCCTGCGTCAAGGCGATTCCTCCCCCTGAATTGAAATAACTGAATAGGTAAAAGAACTGGAGCGCTGATAAGGTTGCGGAAACCCTAAACGTTGAAATTCGCCGCTGTACATTCGTTCCTTGAGCACAACCGATTTTCGGGCAATCCGTTTTGCTTCTCCGATCGCTTCGACTGAAAGTTCATCTGTTACCGAGAGAATCCGGATCGGGTCAAAGTTAATCGATTCCTTTACCGTTTCTCGAAACATGGGATCAAAGTACACAACATCGATCGATCGGTCCGGCAAGTTCCTCATATAACCCAGATGACTGCCTGTCACCACTTGCACACGGCGCATTGCTTCGTCTACTTCCGGTACACCTGATCGCCAGGTCTTTAACCCCTCACGAACGAGAATCACCAAAATGGGGTTGTATTCAATCCCAATGACCACGCCTTCTTTACCGACTGCATGGGAAAAAACGATCGCATCCGCTCCCATTCCGAGCGTACAGTCCAATACGCTGTCACCTCGTGCAAGCCCACTTTTTTCCACTATAACATCAGTATCCCCCAAAAGCATACGTTTGACACGAACTACCGCCATCGAAGGATGAAAAAACAGCTTCTGATCACCTGCGTGCAGGGTCAGACGCTCCCCTGCAACCAACACCTTTCGAACCCCATGTGTTTCCTGCATTTTACGAACTGTGGACGTTCTCTTTACGTAGTCAGCCTGCAATTCTTTTGCAAGATTTTCAGCATGTAAAATCTCGGAATCTGAAGGTTTGGGTACGGTTGTAACGATCAGGGAACGGTCCATTTTACATCACTCGCTTAAATTGTTTCTCCAAATCGTAAGTGGTCATGTGAATGATGATTGGGCGGCCGTGGGGACAGGTAAAAGGATTCTCAAGCTCCGAAAGCTGGTCACAAAGCGCGATCATTTCGGGCATCGACAACCATTGGTTTGCCTTAATGGCCGATTTGCACGCTTTTGTAATCAATTTGTCCTCGATCAAAGCGCGAGGATCTTTAAGGTGTCCTTCAGCCAAAAATTCATCAATAAATTCAGAAGTCAATCGTTGTATATCCAAGCCGCTCCATATATCCGGGACAGTCCGTACAAGAAACGATCCGCCGCCAAACTGCTCGATTTCCACATGATATTGAGCCAGCAATGCAAGCTGTTTTTCTAATTTCTGCGCTTCGGAACTTGATAATTCCAACGTTAAAGGGACAAGCAGCGGTAATGGATGGACCTCTTTTTCCCGTAAACGTTTGGTGAATTTCTCGTAGAGCACTTTTTCGTGAGCAGCGTGTTGATCGATAATAAACAGACCCTGCTCATTTTCCGCGATCACGTACATTCCGAGGGCCTGAGCAATAGGTCGGAACCGCGGAACCTTGTTAAAAGGCTCGGACTCTTGCGGTGCTGGAAAATTGAACTTCTCATCCTTGGCAAGCTCCTCTTTCGGCTGGGGGCGGTAAAGATCAACAGCTGCCTCCTTCAAGACTTGTGCTGCAGGTCTTGTGGCGCCCGCCAATGGTTCCCGGATGGCCGGAGTTGACTCCCGTTCCCCATAAAAAACCCGGACAGGATGGTTGAGACTTAATTCAGGTTGGCGGGATCTCTCCACCGGCTCTTTGTCAGTTACGTGTTTTTGAATGCTTGGGAGCGCTTTCGGAATAAACGTCTCGGTTTGCAAGGCTGACTGGATGGCCGCCTGCATACTGGCAAATACGTCTTTCTCTTCCGAGAACCGTACTTCGAGTTTGGTGGGGTGCACATTTACATCCACCAGTGACGGATCCAGTTCCAAGTGCAGCACACAGACCGGGTATCGATTTATTGGAAGACGGGTATGGTATGCGGCTTGGACTGCATTAAACAGTTGATAGCTTCGGATATAACGGCCGTTTACGAAAAATGTGCAGTGACTTCGGTTCGCTCTGTTAAGTTCGGGGTATCCGGTCAGTCCCGTTATTCGATAATCGTAGTTTTGCCACTCAACCGCAACCATCTGCTTGACGATCTCACGCCCATAAACGGCTGCCACGGCGTGCAGCAGTTTCCCGTCCCCCGAAGTTTGCACCAGCATCCTGTCATTGTGGAAGAAACGGAATGCCACATCCGGCCGAGCCAAGGCCATTCGTTCTATGTAGTCGGTGGTATGTCCCAATTCAGTTTGAATCGATTTTAAATATTTTAAACGGGCCGGTGTGTTAAAAAACAAGTCCCTCACAATCAGTTCCGTTCCCTTTTTAGCGGCGGTTACCCCAGTGTCCAACACCTTGCCGCCTTCAATGCGGAGAAAAGTCCCGGCGGCACTGTCCTCCGTCCGCGTTTTGATTTCCACCCGGGACACTGCAGAAATTGAAGGGAGCGCTTCGCCGCGAAAACCAAGAGTCGCGATCCGAAACAAATCTTTATCATCGCGAATCTTTGATGTTGCGTGCCGTTCGAACGCGGTCGGAACATCATTCGGCTCAATTCCGGATCCGTTATCGGAAATGCGGATCAACTCAAGCCCGCCTTGTTGGAGTTCGATATCAATTTCAGTCGCTCCGGCATCCAAAGCGTTCTCAACCAGTTCCTTCACTACAGAAGCGGGACGTTCGACGACCTCTCCCGCTGCTATCTTATTAGCGAGAAGATCACTCATCACCTGTATTTTAGCCATTCTCATCATCCCTTCCCGACCATCTGCTGAAGCCGATGCAAGGTGGTCAACGCTTCGAGGGGTGTCATATTCAAAAGATTCAAGGATTGCAATTCAGTGACAACCGGATGCGGTTGGTCAAAAAGAGACAACTGTGGAGAGGTTGTCTCACCTGTTTGCCGGGGTAACTTTGCTGCAGCTGCCTCCTTGACCGCAGTCTGCCCATTTTCCAAGACGTGCAAAATTTCCTTTGCCCGCTGCAACACTGCATCGGGCAACCCCGCCAACTTAGCCACCTGGATTCCATAACTTCGGTCCGCCGGTTGAGGAATGATTTTCCGCAGGAATACAATGGAATCGCCTTTTTCCTGAACATGTGTGGAATAATTGGTCACACCGGGAAGTCGTTCGGCAAGTTCGGTCAATTCATGATAGTGAGTGGCAAATAAGGTTTTCGCACCCACTGCGGATGATTGATGGAGGAATTCCACAACCGATTGGGCAATGGAGATACCATCAAACGTGCTGGTGCCCCTCCCGATTTCGTCCAATATAATTAAGCTGTTTTTGGTTGCATGATGAAGGATATTTGCCAATTCCACCATCTCAACCATAAACGTACTTTGACCGCCCGCAAGATCGTCAGAAGCTCCGATTCGCGTAAACACGCGATCCACGATTCCAATCTCGGCCCTTTTGGCAGGTACAAACGATCCCATTTGAGCCATGATCACAATTAAAGCAACCTGCCGCATGTAGGTGCTCTTCCCCGCCATATTCGGACCCGTGATGAGAGCAATCTGGTTAGCGCCGCAGTCAAGCAGCGTATCATTGGGAACAAAAGTTTCCCGTTTCAGGACCGCCTCCACTACCGGGTGACGCCCTTCTTCAATCACCAAACGATCCGAATCGGTAATCACCGGCTTTGTGAATCTTCTTTCCACTGCCACGGAAGCAAGAGATTGCAGCACATCAATATGAGCGATTGCTTCAGCTGCCCGTTGAATATCGGGGAGAACAGCCGCCACTTGATCCCGAACCTGCAGGAACAACTCGTATTCCAGATCTACCATCTTATCCTGCGCTTCGAGAATCAACGCTTCCTTTTCTTTTAACTCAGGTGTAATGAAACGCTCTCCATTGGCAAGTGTCTGTTTCCGTTCATAGGAATCGGGAACCAGATGAGCGTTTGATTTCGTGACTTCCAGGTAATAACCGAATACCTTGTTAAATCCAACCTTCAACGACCTGATTCCGGTCTTCTCCCGCTCCTGCTGTTCCAATTGGGCGATCCACTGTTTGCCTTCCCGGCTGGCCTGCTTAAGCTTGTCGAGATGTTCATCGAATCCGTCGCGAATTAATCCGCCATCCCGGATGCCGACCGGCGGCTCATCTGTTATCGCTCTCTGAATGAGATGGACAATTTCTTTCATTTCCCGGATAGCTTGTCCGATCTCTTGCAGCAATGGACTATTGGCATTCGATAAACGCTCTCGAAGATCCGGGAGAACAGATAACGAAGCGGCGATCGCGAGCAAGTCCCGCCCGTTCGCAGATCCGTAAGCGACTCGCCCCATGAGACGCTCGAGGTCGTACACTTCCTGCAGCATTTGCCGAAGGTCTTCGCGAAGCAGCAGCTCATTCACCAATTCCTCAACCGCCTGGAGTCGCCGCTCAATTTCCGCCCGAACCGCCAAAGGGCGTTCGACCCATTTTTTCAGCAATCGGCCGCCCATTGCCGTGACCGTCTTGTCAAGCAGCCACAAAAGGGAACCCTGCCGGCTTTTTTCTCTGATTGTTTCCGTCAATTCCAGATTGCGGCGGGAAAAATTGTCGATTGCCAGATGTGATTCCCGTGTCAGCAGCAGAGGTTTTTTCAGATGCTGGAGGTTTCTTTTTTGGGTCGATTCCAGGTAAGCCAACAGCATCCCAGCAGCCATAACTGCCTGGGAAAAACCGCCCAAACCGATCGATTCGAGGGACAGCAGTTGAAAATGCTCTTGCAGAAGCGTCAAAGCTTTCGCCTCAGTATGAGTACCCGGTAACCCGTTTGTCAGCAAGCATCCCAATCGATCGCGAATTTGCCCGGAAAGAGTTTCATATCCTTCTGCTGCGGGCACGACTACTTCGGCAGGTTGAAACTGCTGCAATTCGTCCCAAACTGATTGGGCGGAAGCAATCGACACAAAAAACTCGCCCGTGGTGACGTCGCAGAATGCCAATCCAAATTGTTCTGCCACGGAAACAACGCCAGCTATGTAATTGTTGCTTTTCTCCTGGACGGTTTTGCCGTCCATAATCGTTCCGGGCGTTACAATCCGAACAATTTCACGTTTGACGATCCCTTTTGCCTGACTGGGGTCTTCGACCTGTTCGCATATTGCAACTTTGTATCCTTTTTCGATAAGTCTCTGAATATAAGACTCGGCGGAATGATAAGGAACCCCGCACATGGGAATCCTTTCGCCGACGCCTCCGTCGCGCCCGGTTAATGTGATTTCCAATTCTTTGGCCGCCGTAACGGCATCTTCAAAAAACATTTCATAGAAATCTCCCAACCGGAAGAACAAAAGTGTATCTTCCGCCTGCTCTTTAATCGAGAGATATTGTTCGATCATAGGTGTATAGCGTGCCATGTCAACCTCCACAAATCATGGTTGAGCCTATTATAGCATGATCAAGAATTAAAAAGAGCACGGGGATTCCGTGCTCCTGTGACTCAAATGCAAATTATACGGCTACTTCTTTTGTTTCGGAAACCAATTTACCTTTTAACAGCCAAGTTTGCGGCTCGGTAATGACTACTTGGACAACCTTACCCACAAGATCCCTGGCTCCTTGGAACAACACGATTTTGTTTGTCGGTGTGCGTCCCTGCAGGACTTCCGAATTGGTTTTCGACTCTCCTTCGACAAGAACTTCCAAGATTTGATTCTTCATTAAATCATTAATTTCGCGCGAAATTTCATTCTGAAGATCGATCAGGCGCTGCAGTCGATTTTTTTGTTCCGCCTCGGGAACCTGCTCTTTGAAACGGGTTGCCGGTGTACCTGCACGAGGAGAATAAATAAAGGTGTAAGCACCGTCAAAACGAACTTCCTCAACAAGACTCAACGTGTTAAGGAATTGTTCCTCCGTTTCCCCGGGGAATCCAACAATAATATCGGTTGTCAGAGATACATTCGGCATCGCTGCCCGAATGCGCTTCACCAAATCCAGATAAAATTCCCTGGTATAGCCGCGATTCATACGGCGCAAAATCGTATTGTCACCCGATTGCACAGGCAGGTGAATGTGTTCAACCACTTTTTCGCAACGAGCAATCGTTTGGATCAGCTTATCTGTAAAATTCCAAGGGTTTGAAGTGGTGAAACGAATCCGTTCAATTCCTTCCACTTCATTGCAAGCAGCGAGCAAATCTGCGAAATCATATGCTTTTAAGTCAATCCCGTAGTCATTCACGTTCTGACCCAGCAAAGTAATTTCTTTATAACCTTGCGCAGCCAGCTCTTTCACTTCCGCTACGACATCTTCCAAGAGTCTGCTGCGTTCACGCCCGCGAGTATAGGGAACGATACAGTACGTGCAGAATTTGTTGCAACCATACTGAATATTCACCCAGGCACGGATTCCTTCTTTGCGGAGTTTCGGCAGGTTTTCGACAACGTCTCCCGCTTTCTCCCACACTTCAAAAATCGTTTCTTGCGAATTTCGTGCCCTGTCCATAAGTTCCGGCAACTGGTGGAGATTATGCGTTCCAAACACGATATCAACCCAAGGGTACGTTTTTGCCACCAATTCCTGAACGACTTTTTCCTGCGCCATGCATCCGCACAGCCCGAGGATCAATTCCGGATTGCGGTTCTTAAGCGGCTTCAGGCGACCGATTTCACCAAATACTTTATCTTCAGCGTTCTCTCGAACCGCACAAGTATTAAATAGGATAAAATCGGCCTCTTCATGATTCGGTGTTGATTTGTAACCCATTTCTTCAAGCATACCCGCCATGATTTCCGTATCATGCTCGTTCATTTGACATCCGTATGTCTTAATGTGATATTTTTTGCCTTCTCCAATTTGTCCTACATTTTTGGCGAGAGCCCGATAATCCACACTTTCACGTTCAACCGGCGTTGGACGATGCATATCTCCTTGCTGTTGGGTGAAGTCTTCCAATTGCAGCAAATCGCTCATGGTGACACTCCCTTCCTCCAAATAGTATCTATAGTTGACTAACACTGGTGATTTCCGCAGAAAAAAACCCCGTCTTTACGGGGGTATACCGATTATAGCATAGGTGCGGGCGCTGAATCAAATACTACGAATAGGAGAAAAATTTTACCATGCCTAGAGGAAGGTGATGGAGAATGCGAAGCCGCAATGTTTTAGAAGGAATCAGAAGAATGATGACTGGCCGAAATCAGGATGTGGAAATCTCGGAAGAACTGACCAATGCCTATTTCGGCAACCGGGACGCTTGGCAGCTGGATGACAAGAATCCGGACAGCGAACCGGAAGCAGCCCAACGCGAATAGGACACCCGCTATTTCCGCCCGATCTGTTTCGGGTGGTTTTTTAAGTGCGGGAATAAACACTGCCATTTCCAAGTTATAGGTGGAATTCCATACTTTGAGGGCTGACTCTCCCAAAACGACTGTGTTAGGCTTTTAAGGGTATCAAACAAATTAAGCCGAAGCTCACAATGAGCGCGGGGGATCCATTTTGGGGTGAAACCACGTTGTGGTCGGGCTATCCCTTGACCGAACCCGTCAGCTAACCTCGCAGGCTTCAAAGGGAGAGGATAGGAGTGAAATCAAAGATTTTATTGTCTTTGCTTGCCTTCGGTATGGCTGCATCGATTGCAAGCCCTGTTTCGGCTGCGCATAATGGCACCATGTCACCAAGTGAAGCAATCGAAAAGTACAACAAGTATATGGATGATTACCAAAGAGACGAACTGGTGAAAATTCGCCAATACCGGGAAAAGTACAAGAGCATTGACGGCAGTTTGGCTGACCAAGTGATTGAACGTGCCATCTGGTATATGGAAAACGGATATATGGTGTACGGCCATGGAGTTGATTCTTACCGCAGAAATGGTATTGTCGACTGCTCCGAATTCACGAAGTTGGTTTACGGTGACTTTGGCTTTAAAATGACAGAAGTTGCACGAAAATACAACTCTGTCGGTGAAAGGGTCGACGGCGTGTATGCTCGAAAAGTAAACGGCAAGTGGCAGATTCAAGGAGCGGACAAGCTTCGTCCCGGAGATATCCTCACATGGTGGAAAAAAGATGAAAATGGCAAGTATATTGGACATGTGGCGATCTTCATGGGGATGTTAAACGGGGAACCCGTCGTAATCGGAACTCGTGGTGACGGGAACCCGACAGCTATCGGTATTGTGAACAACTTTGATTACTGGTGGGGAGAACACTTCTATACTGCCCGCCGGGTGCTTCCGGAAGGAGCGTGGACTCCAGGCCGGACGATCCCTGGACACGAAGCGAAGGATCCAGTAATCCCTGAAAAATATGTACTTCCTCCACAAAGAAAAGTTGAAAAGCCTTAAAAATTGTATACCTTCACTAAAAAACCTAGGTTTTCCGGAAACCTAGGTTTTTCTTTCCCTATATAGTAGACATTTTAATAACTTATGGTAACTTGTCTTTCAGCATTATACGGGAACTTATGGCCGGTTCCCCGTCAACGATTTTTTTATGTGATAAATACCAACAAAATTCTAAAATTCGTTGGATTGATAATTTCCGAATGTCAGGTTCATCAAATCTTCCTGGCTTTGCATTTGCCTCAAAAAACCACGGTCTTCCCCATTCATCTACACCAATGTCCATAGACATTTCTCCCAGAATTCCGGGTGTCTCTTCTTCAATTACTTTTGCAAGCTTAAGTGCGCATTCCTTCACATCTTCCAGAATGTAAAATCCTTTTTCATTAAAGGTAGCGACCAATGCTTCTTCCGCTCCCCGAATGACTCCCCCATTCGGGACATGTGTTACGATTCCAAATTGCGGAGCTACGCGGGCGCCAATTCCTGTAACCGACCATTCCCCCCTGCGATTTTTCTGGACCAGGGCACGAAGATCATACATGTGCCCGTCTACCTTTGCTAAGGATACGCCCCTTTGAAGAACGTATTTTTTATATCTGCGGCTGACTGACAGCTTTTCGTATAATCTTCCAATACTCGCATTTTGAATCGATTGTCTTCCATTTACATGAGAGTTTACCAATACGCCGTTCTGAGTATGCTCAATCCGCAAAATCCCTTTCCCCGCATAGCTTTGGACAGGTTTTGCATACAGTTGCCCATACGTTTCAAGCATTTGTTTCAAATGCAAGGGGGATTGCAAGTCTTCGGTTTCGGGAAGCAGATGGCAGGTTTCCGGGTGGCTTCCAACAATTTTATAGAGCTCTCCTTTGTCAAAATACCCAGGATTAAAAACGGGTATTCCAAGGTTTCCAAACCCTTGCAGCAATTGCTGCACTTCAAAACTTTGTTCCACTCGCCTGGCAAGGATCCGATTATAAATTACGGTGGGGAGCGGGCATATAGTTTTTTCCCATGTACCGTTCCACTTATAACCTACACAGATTTGATTATCCAAATCGATTCCATCAATCGGCAGCACATAGACAGGGATTCGCAGTCTTTTTCCCATTCGGGTAATATTGCGAAGAGTCCCCCGTTCAATCAATTTGGCGGTCAGAATCCCAACAATCATCAAGTTTCATCCTTTCATAGGCGTCCCCATCCTACAGACTATGTTCGACTCGACCGACCTGTGCGCAGCGACTTGCTGTATTGAATCCCCCATGCACGTTTGATATCACTTAATTCATTCCATGTTTCCCCGTTGCGTACCATAGTCGATATAATATCGAGATATTCTTCATATGTTTCATACATACTGGTATCTTCGATATCCTGCCAAATTTCCTCAAAGTAAGGACGAAGCGTTTTTTTGTCGCCATTGTAAAAAGCTCTCTGGAGTTCCGGATTGCTCAGCGGAGTACGGTTTAATTCACGATAATGGGTAGCTGCCAAATGAGCCAAACACAAAATTGCGGTCGAAATAGCCGGCGATATCATCCAGCTTCCAAGTGTCCGGTACTCCCAACCGCCGTGCGATTTTAACCGAATGTCACCTAGAAAGCCGTATTTGGGTCTGCGTCTGACAGCGGTAGCCGGATCCTCAATCAGCATAACCGGTAAAGCAAGATAATTGTCCAGTGCTTTGACTAACTGACTGGACAACGGCAGATTGGAATAATGGATGTGACCCCCGATCCCAAAATTTCGAAAGGGCATGGATCCGGCAACCCATTGAACGTTGCGCGGAATCAAACGCTTTGCTTCCAGCAGAGTATCCTCGATGTTTTTGACCAGTCGAATAGGGGAAGAACTCGGGGCCGGCCGAATCTCGGCAAGCGGCAATTTTCTTCCTTCTCTTCGAATACTGAGTGCATCACAACCTACTTTTCCGTTGCGGGGAAGGTAATTCGAGGCAACTACCATTTTTCCTTCCCTGTTTCGCAGCATAAACTCCAAATCGGTACCCATCTTAAAGGAGGGAGGATCAATTTGGTCCTCTTCCTCAATCCAATTCCGTATGGCATTGGAAAACGTATCCAATAGATTGTCTTTTAAAATGGGGGCGGGCGATACATCCAATACATAGGCAAATCCCTTTGTTGAGATTCCAAGACTGACAAGGCCAAAATCCAAACCGAGTGCATGTACCGCTCGAACAGCTAACCGGGCAACTCTTGTTGCAACCCTGTCTTCATCCAACGGCACCTCTCGAAACTGATCATTCACTCGGGTGATTCGACGATCTAACCAGATGAGTTTCCCATCTGACTTGTATATGGATATTGCCCGCATATTGAAAACTGGCACGCGGTAATGTCTGGATAACGATATAAGCCGTTCCTTACCTGACTCTACAGAATATGGACAACGAATCCCATTTTGATGCAGAATCGACAGCATTTCGAGGCGTGAGCGGGTTCTGACAATTGATGCTCTTGGATTTAGCACAAATTCCGCTTCCCTGTCGCTGCCTGATACGTTTCCCCATCGAATCACCCGGTCGTTGCTCTTGACGTCGTTGATATTTTCTACCCCTGCAAGTTGTGGGATACGCCTCAATAATCGCTTAGCTGTCGGTTGTCCGGTATGCAGAAGCAAATACCCCATCGTCCGACTCCTTTCTTCGATGAATTAGGTAATCCCAGCGAGGTATTTTCCGTACAGCAGAGGTCGGCGAAATGATTGCACCACAAGATCCATCGACCCTTGTTCGGTAAAAGGTTTTTTCCATGGTTTTGAATTCACTTCGATGACCCATACCCAACCCCTTGCATCAATCCCGATGTCGAGCCCGATTTCCCCCAGTTGTATCCCCGAAGCTTTTTCCAATACCGCCGGCACCATGTTTACAAGTTTCTTTATATTTTTCTGTATTTTTTTGATCTCGTCTTTGTGAAGATTAATTTCCTGCAGCATTTTGGACACTGGCAGAGCGTCTCCGCCGGTACTTAAGTTCGATGTGATATCCCCCGCCTGCGCAATTCTGCAAAACATTTTGGTCCGTTTCCATTTCCCCGTATGATCTTTTTGCACCAGAACCCGGATGTCGAACGGTCGACCCTGATAAGTTTTCAACTGCAAACCTTCTTGCACCACATAAGGTCTTTTTCGCAACCGTCGCTCAAATTTGCGGATTACATCGAGAGCTCTTTTTTGCGTCCCCTGCACATGGATCCCCTTTTTCCCCTTCACTTGATATAAAAATGAGCCGTCATGCAACCGGATCAAGCGGATGATCCCTACCCCAAGCGATCCGTTGATTGGTTTTAAATAAATCTGTTTGTACTGCTCGATGAACGCGGCGGTGCGTTTCGCATCCTGGTGTTCGATTGTGGCCGGAAGAAATCCCTTTGTTTCCTCTTCGGATGCTAACCATTTGTGAACCTGTGCTTTGTCAAAGAAGCCGGGGTTAAAATAAGCGGCACCTAATTTTTTGATCAGCTCCTGTTTGGACGATTTTACATTCGGCCGGCTTTCAAATTTGCGTGAAATGATTTGGTCATACACCACATCCGGAAAGGGAACCTCCCGATATTCCCATCTTTTGGTGCCGTTCGTTTTTTGGAGAACATATCCTCGCAGCAGGTCGGACGATACGTCCTGCGGTGCCATTACATAGGCATACATATGCTCTTCTTCTGCAATTGACAGCAGTTGTTCAAAAATTGGGGCCTGCATTCCCTGTATTTCACCGTTTTGGTAATTCACTTTGGCAAAAATTCCGATGACGGGACCGATCTGCAGCTTTTCCCCTTTTTTGTAAAGATACAATTTGCTGCCTTCCATAAGGGCCAGTGATTGTATAACATCCGGAGAGAACGAACAGATGGATGCTTTGTCATACATGGGATACATAACCCGAACAGATTGAGATAACCCGCCGCATTGAATCACATGCGCTCCTGCCTCAATCTCTAATTCCTTACAAACCGATTTCGGCAGAAACAGTGCCGCGGAGTGGTCAGAAGAGACAGATGTGATCGTCACCTTTATTTTTTTCAATCCACATCTCCCCTCCTGTCTTGTTTGGATTAACCGGGAGAAATATCACTGAATCCAGCCGTATACCTAGCATATTCAAGTGGTCTCCGTAGTGATAATGCCCGTACTTCGGGATCCAAAATCTTTAGCATTTTTCTGCCCGGATTCGGATTGACTTCAATCAACCATGGATGTCCTGTGCGATCCAACCCGAAGTCGATTCCCAACTCCCCCAATGGACCAACGTGATCTTCGAGTATCCTGACAATCTGAACTGCAAGCGCATCCATTTGATCAATGACGGATGGAATCTGTTTGGGGGAGAATCCGGCCCGTTCAAGAAATTCATCAACTGCCAGAACATCAGCTCCTGTTGAGACATTGGTGGTAATGCTGCCCTTTTGGCCGAGCCGTGCAACCCTAGCAGTGATGTTCCATTGCCCGAGTCCGTCTTTTTGCATCAACCAGCGAAAATCGGCTGACCTTCCCTGACGGTCTTTTGTTAAATGAATTCCCTGCTGCACGAGAAACTCCCGATCCGATAGAAATTTCTTGCTGAACCAAGTTCTATTTTCAGTCAATTGAATGGTCGCTTTTCTCTTCTGATCCCCTCGTCGAAACTGAATTTGAACCATCCCCGGTTCCGGCAGTCGGCTTACCCGATACACACTCCGTCCTTGCGTGCCTCGAGAAGGTTTTATATACAAAAGCGGATATGTCTTCAGAAACATCAGAACATCGTCCAGCGAGCTTATCTTGCTTGTCTCAGGCAGATGAGGAACGATGGAAGCATGCTGCGAGAGGATGTGATACACCTTTAACTTCGATCCTAAAGGTCGATAAAGCATCCTGCACTTGCTCATTCTCATCAGTTGAATATCCCGTCTTGCGATCAACCTCAGCATGCGGGGAACCGTCATGATTTTTTTTATACAAAAATCCGGCCAAGGAAACTCAGCTTCCCTCCACCGGTTGAATTTTTCTTCATAGTTCCAACAAGTCACCGTTTTTGTATCCTGATGAAACCCGCCGATTGAGATGACATAAAATGGGATGCAGAGACCTCGCGATAGTTTTGTCATGTCTTCCAGCAATGCGGTAATGCTTGAGAACGGTTTTTCACTGCTGCCGGTATGCTGGCAATAAACAGCCACAAAGGGACCCAATCGGATTGATTTTTTTTTGACTTTCCAGGTAACGGGAATTCTGGGCAATTTTAATTCCCATAAAATATCACAAGAGAAAGCTATTTGTTCCTTGTCATCAACATCAATCGATGCCGACACCGTTTTTTTGCCAGCCGCAATTTGGATAGGATCTCCTGATGACCAGCCAAACCGATCTGCCCAGCTTTCGGGAACGCGAACCGTTCGACTGGAGCATTTCAATGCTTCAATCATGCCACTCCCCAGCATAAGGGCTCCCCTTTCTGTAAGAAGAAAGAAAAAAGGGCACTATGGCCCCAGGGAAAAATGGGCGACGCATTGGAGCGTCGCCTCTAATCTTCGAAATCTTCGTCTTCTTCTTCGAAGATATCATCTTCCAACGGTTCTTCGTCATCTTTGTCGTTTGGCGGATCACAGCACAGAACAAACAATTTGGTTTTACCCATGACCTCAACTGCCAGTTCCTTCTCAACCCGAACCAAGATCTCATTGCCGCCGTCAACGATTGTTGCATCCAGGCAATTCGGTTGTTGCAGCACCTTCACCGCTACATGCATACCATCCCGGCTTGCATACGGGTCCAGCTCACGAAGCGGAATCTGCTGGATGTACGAAACAGTGTCTTTGGCTACCCCTGTGTCTGTGTTGCCGTTGTAAGAGTACCACACGTTTACGTCAAACCGTCCGTGGACTTCTACGAAGTCTCCAACCATTTCCGCATTGCATGAATGGTTCATCACCCAACATCCGCCGATGGTGGATGGCCGGTTGGCAGGACGGATCGTGTACGTTGTCTGCGAGTACTTGCTTCCTTTACCACAGACCGCTTGCGTATAGATCTCTCGGCTACGTACGTCCTTGTTAAAATGTGCCATTCAGCTACCTCCTTACTGCACTTATTTGCGGGCCCCCATCAACATGGCAAGACTTATGCTTTAGCCCCTAGCGAAACCTTGCGCGCGGAGTCGCAGTTCCCGTTACGACGCACAAGGATGTGCTAGTGTCGGCGTTCAAACACGGATGTTCGGTCCTTAGCCGACGAACCTTTTATGTCTTCGTCACTTTGATGGGCTGATTCTCGTGCAGGCCATCGGTTATCAGCATCAGTCCGCATAAACCATAGCCCAATACGTTCCGCAGCACGGCCGGCCGCTTCAGCGGCGGGCGTGACTAGTGCCCCCCTTGGGTGCAAAATGTACTACATGCTATGCGTGACATTTGCATTAGGTGCATCCGCCCGTATGTCAATCGGAACATCGGCCGACGTCCCTGCACACCCTCCAGATGCCCTGGGTCATCTGTCCGTATATCCTATGCTGGGCTCAAAAATTGGGTACTTGCGGAACCGCCCAAAAAATAAAAAACACCATAAAAAAGAGACGTCTCTAATAGACGTCTGTGACTACGGGTATTCTATTGCTTAGTACAGATGAAAGGTGGGAATGGTGTGCCTAACCATAAGAATATCTTCCGCAACAAACTCGATTTCTCGAGGGAAGAATTTACCACCGAGCTGTACAAGCCTCTCGGACTTCCTCGTCCTCGAGAGAAAAAGTCGCAAAAGGTCCAATACCGCAAATGGGACTTTACTCATAAGTCTCTAAAACGGCAAATGCATGAAAAAGACGGCCGTGAAACTTGATTGGATCCTTGCGACGGTCCGCAGGCGACTGCGGGCCAACAATATACCCCAAAAAGTGAAGTGCAGCGTTGCAGCAACAAACGGGAACCGCGGCAAGGCCGCGCAAGGTCTCGCTACATGCTGAAGCATAAGTCTCGCCATGTTCCGGGGATCCCGAAAAAAACGAAAGAAAGCTTACACCTCCAAGACCATTCCCTTTTCAGCAACGATTATTTCCCGCTTGAAAACTTCAGCTGCTTCCCTTCTCAACTCTTCCCTGTCATAGCCCGGATAAATATGTGTCAAACAGAGCTTTTTTACGTTTGCCTTTTGCGCCATTTCCCCTGCCTGGAGCGCGGTCAAATGCCCTACCGAAGCGGGTCCTTGGTCTTTCTGCAACCAGCTTGCTTCACAAATAAACAAATCCGCATTTTGTGCAAACTGTTCGAGAAATGGACTCGGTCCCGTATCAGCGGAAAACACGAATTTTTTTCCATCTTGCTCAACCGACACTGCCAAGCAGGAACTGGAATGAACTGTTTCCGTAAAAGTCAGCCGTGCTCCGCAAAGCTGTATCACACTGCCGGCATTCAAAGGGATGGCTTGTACATCACTGCGGTAAGTTACATCCTGAAACTTATTCGGCGGCTCCTGATTTGCATAGATAGGGAGGGGATCGACTCGGGAACCTGTCTTACGAGCCACCATAATTGCGTATTGCAATACACCGAGATCGGCCACATGGTCCGCATGATAATGGGTAATGATAACCCCCTGCAGCTCCTGGAGAGAAATGTGCTTCAGCAGTTCAGACAATACGCCGCTCCCGCAATCAATCAAAAAACGGCCTGTCCCGGTATCGACCAGATAACCGGCTGTAGCACCATCAGGTGCAGGATAGGGAGCATATTCACCTAAAATACGAATTTTCATAAACGTTCCCTCTTTCAATTCGACATAATATGATACAAAACTCTATAAAAAATCGAATTTCGGCGAAAAATCTAATTTCCACGGAAAAGCTCCCGTACTCACCCCTTCCCTTACGATTTTGTATTTGACAAGAAAAAAGCCCTTCTAAACGAAGGGATCTGAAACATCGCCCGTATTTAAATTCTCATTTTTAATTCCCGTTTTAAGTAACAGCAACTGAGCAGCGTATCTGCGATTCTGTTTTCGCAATATTTGGTTTTCTTTTTCAAGCCGCACGATCTGCCGCATTTTCTCCTGCGTCGATTGTTCCAGCAGATTCATGAGGATTCGGCGACCGGCTCGTAACTGGGAGATTCTTTTTTCCAACTCGCGTATCTTCTCCTCCACCCTCACATCATCATGTGTATCCACAAGGAGAAGTCACCTCTCTTGTTAGCCTATACCCCAGTATATGCCCGAACGAAGGCAATTAAAACAGTCCGGAAAGCTCTTTCATTTTTAAAACGACCGATTTATCCACGCTCACCGTTCCCAGATCTCCACGATGTTCGGCCCCGGATCCGTGAAAATCGGAGCCCCCCGTAGCGATGATTCCCAACTCCTCGGCCATCTTTGCATACCGGTGTCGAGCGTCTTCTGAATGATCTGGATGAAAGGCTTCGATTCCCAAAAGCCCTGCAGGGATTAATTCTTCAATTAACGCATCCTTCCCGACCAAGCCGGGATGAGCCAGAATCGGGACTCCGTTCGCCTCTCGAATCAGACGAATGGCGTCGCCCGGATCCAGCTTAAATCTCTCCACATAAGCGGGCGCCCCCCTGCTTAAATACTTATCGAATGCCTCACGTATGTCCTGAGCCAGACCTTTTTTGATTAAAACCCGGGCAATATGCGGACGCCCAATCGACCCTTCGGCGGCTTCCGAAATCACTTCGTCACGCTCAATCCTGATTCCTAAAGAATGCAGCTTCTCAAGAATTCGGTCCATACGGGTTACCCTTTGCTCACGCAGGATTCGAAACAGATCCTGCAGGGACTTCGAAGAACGGTCAAAATAATACCCTAATACATGAACTTCTTTTCCTTCATATTCGGTATTAATCTCAACACCGGGCACCACATCCACGTTGAGTTTATTTCCCGCATCCATTGCTTCCTCGATCCCGTCGGTAGAATCATGATCGGTTACCGCCACTCCAGCAAGCCCCCTTTTTTTGGCATGCTGAACCAGTTCACCGGGTGTGAAAGTCCCGTCAGAAGCTGTGGTATGTGCATGAAGATCATAATACTCTCGCATAATTTCACTCCTCTATCAGAACTCGCTCCAACACTCGCAAAAAATTACCGCCACATATTTTGGCTGTTATTCGTGCTCCATATTCCTTGTCGAGCGCTTCTACCAAATTCGGGTAATCGGCGCCTGAACGAAGATCCACCATCGTTTCGGGAATACCGTCAAAATCGGATCCCAGCCCCACATGATCTTCCCCGCCAACCGACAACATATGATCGATATGTTGCAGCAAATGGGAGATCCCCACTTCACCTTCACCGATAAAATACGGGACAAACGTAACCCCAATCACTCCGCCTTTTGCAGCGATTTGCCTTATTTGATCATCATTGAGATTTCGCCGGTGGTTATAAATTGATTTCGCGTTGGAGTGAGAGGCAATAACCGGTTTACTGCTTGCCTCCAGTACACCCTCAACCCCCTTGGGAGCCATGTGAGAAACATCGATGACCATTCCCAGCCGATTCATTTCCCGAACAACTTCCCGACCGAATGGGGTGAGGCCGGTATCGATCTCTTCTCCGACTCCTGAGGCTATGGAGTTTGCATGATTCCATGTCAGCCCCATCGCCCGTACCCCCAGTGAATACAGGATTCGCAAATGGCGGAGATCACCGGTTAAAAAATCCGCTCCTTCAACCGAAAGAATTGCGGATTTTCGGCCGGCACGAAGATTCGTTTCAAGGTCCTTATATGTATAGACAGGAAGCATCAAGTTATCAGCACAGACCTCTGACCGAAATGTATCAATATAGGCAAGAAGCTTCGCCAAGTGTTCATGGGGAGTGTACGGAGGATCAACAAACAATGCGAAAATTTGCACGTCGATTTCGCCTTGTTCCATCTTGGGATAGCTTAAATGAAGCGGAGACCCGGCATCGGTAAAATCCAATTGCTCAGTTTCCATTCTGTAAAGAATATCTGCGTGTGCATCCAACAGAAAATGCTTCCGGATCATGAAGCCGCCTCCCCAAAATAAGAAGTCCTGTTTACAAATGTAAACAGGCTAACTACCAGAAATAATAGTATTGGATTATAGCTGTTTATCTAGGTTCTACAATCAGCTTGATGGCTGTACGTTCTTCTCCGTCAATCTGAATGTCGGTGAATGCCGGAATACAAATCAGGTCAACTCCGCTGGGCGCCACAAACCCTCTTGCAATCGCGACAGCTTTAATTGCTTGATTGAGCGCGCCTGCTCCAATAGCTTGAAGTTCAGCGGCACCCCGCTCACGGAGTACACCTGCAAGTGCGCCGGCCACAGAGTTAGGATTGGACTTTGCTGAAACTTTTAATACTTCCATAGTCAAGAACCTCCACGAGTGAGAATTTTTCTGCGACACACTTTTACTATATTCGCGTCCTAACAGAAAATTCCTTCCTTGTGGTTGAAAATTTTCTAAAAATTTTCGTGCATTAACGTTACAAAATTAAATTATTTTAAAGCAATCCTCTGGATTGAAGATGCCAATCCGTTGTCCAGCAGATCGATGACGACCGCATTTAACTTAGCGGGACCCGCTTCCACTTCTAAACGCACCGGCATTTGTGTCAAAAACCGTTGAAGTACCTGGTCTTTTTTCATCCCGATGATGCTGTCAATCGGCCCGCACATCCCAACATCCGTCAAATAGGCCGTACCGCCCGGCAGAATCTGCTCATCAGCCGTTTGTACGTGAGTGTGGGTACCGACCACCGCCGAGACACGTCCGTCAACGAAGTGAGCCAAAGCCAATTTTTCGGATGTAGCCTCTGCGTGAAAATCAATAAAGATATGTTTCGTTTCGGATTGGATTTCCTCAAGAATCTGATTGATCACTGCAAAAGGTGAATCATAATCCCCCATAAAGACTCGTCCCATCAGATTCACGACCGCCACCTTTACAGTGTCGACCTTCACCAAAATATATCCAAATCCCGGTGCCCCTTTCGGGTAATTAGCGGGACGGACAATCCGTTTCTCGTTGTCTATGTACCCAAAGATTTCCCGATGATCCCACACATGGTTCCCCATCGTAAGTATATCAATATTTGCATCAAACAATGTTTCAGCTAACTTCGGTGTGAGTCCCCGGCCGTTTGCCATGTTTTCCGCATTGGCAATCACCAGGTCCGGGCGGTATTGATCCAATAATGCAGGCAATCTTTCTTCTACGACCATTCGCCCAGGATGCCCCACAATATCACCTAAAAATAAAATTCTCACGCCGTGCCTCCTTACAGGCTATAAAATCCAGTCTTATCTAGCGGTTATAAACGAAAACCTTACCGCCATCGCGGTAAGCAACAATCTGTTTTTGTTCGGACAAAATATCACGGTGTCCGAGAAGTCGATCAATCAGTTCTTCTTGCAGTTCCATGTCGTCCTCATCAACCATAAGAGGATCTAGGGCCACTTCATTCGCGAAATGATTTTGCAAAATGGAGGTAAGAAGGGAAATTTCCCCTGTTGTAATTTGATTAATCTCTTGATGATACATCACTATAGTAATATCTTCTAGCGAAGTAAAAGTCAAATTTCCCATTTTCGGAAACTCTCGGTCCAACTCAGTACACACTTCAAAGCAGGTATTCAGATCTTTCAAACATGCATTTTTCTTCGCAACGTCTACCTGTCCTTGCAAAAAGAACGAAAAAACCAGAGCATGGTTTTCCGGTTCATACCGAACAGAAGATACCTCAGGATATCGAATCAGCATTGATATGAGAAGGTGTGTTGCTGGTGATTCGCTTTTTCGCACTTGCATGCTGTTCACTACTTTCTTTGCTGGACTTCCAAGTAAATTGTTTCTACACGTAAGTATTTCGCTTTCGTTGATCAAAATCCTTCAGGGAAAATCAAGAAAAAGCTCCATTTGCCGAGTTCTTGAGGCAGGTCAAAAAACCGGACAAAAAAAATAAAGCAGCCTTTCGGCTACTTTACTTTGCGTATTCTACGGCTCTGGTCTCACGAATGACCGTAACTTTAATTTGCCCAGGATAATCCAGTTCAGCTTCAATTTTCTTGGAGATCTCCTTAGCGACGCGTACCGATTCTGCGTCGTCAATTTGCTCGGGTTTAACAATGATTCGAATTTCACGACCCGCTTGGATCGCGTAAGACTTTTCAACGCCATCAAATGATTCGGCGATTTCTTCCAATTTCTCAAGACGCTTCAGGTAAATATCGAGAGTTTCACGACGTGCCCCCGGTCGTGCAGCGGATATTGCATCAGCTGCAGCCACAATCACTGATATGGGTGAAGTAAACTCAATATCACCGTGATGAGCGCCAATTGCATTAATAACAATAGGATGTTCCTTGTATTTCTTCGCCAGGTCTACTCCAATTTCCACGTGAGAACCTTCCACTTCATGGGTGATGGCTTTCCCAACATCATGCAGGAGACCACCACGTCGAGCCAAATTCACATCAAGTCCTAGCTCGGCGGCCATAAGACCAGCCAGATGAGCTACTTCAATTGAGTGTTTTAACACGTTTTGACCATAGCTAGTCCGATACTTCAAACGACCAAGAATTTTAACCAAATCGGGGTGAATTCCGCTAACATTTGTTTCAAATGTTGCCTGTTCACCTTCTTCACGAATTCGATCATCGATTTCGCGACGCGCTTTTTCAACCATTTCCTCAATACGGGCCGGATGAATGCGTCCGTCAGCTACCAGCTTTTCGAGAGCCACACGAGCGACTTCCCGGCGAATCGGATCAAATCCTGACAATATAACAGCTTCCGGTGTATCGTCGATTATCAAATCGATTCCTGTCAAAGTTTCGAGAGCGCGAATATTTCGACCCTCACGACCAATAATTCGACCCTTCATTTCATCGTTCGGCAGAGAAACAACCGAAACAGTTGTTTCAGCCACATGATCGGCAGCGCAACGCTGAATCGCGGTAGCAATAATTTCTCTCGCTTTCTTATCCGCTTCATCCTTCGCCTGCTGTTCGATTTCCTTCATCAAGATTGCGGCTTCATGCCGGCATTCGGCTTCCACATTCGCAAGCAAAATTGCTTTCGCATCTTCCTGTGAAAGACCGGAAATTCGTTCTAATTCGGCTATTTGCTGCTTATACAGTTGCTCTACTTTTTCCCGTTGCTCCTCGACGAGCCGTTCCTTATTCGTTAACGATTCCGCGCGTTTCTCAATAGCATCCGTTTTTCGATCGAGAGCTTCTTCTTTTTGAAGCAAACGACGCTCCAAACGCTGGATTTCGTTACGACGTTCACGAATGTCTTTTTCCGCTTCAGCACGTAATTTGTGAACTTCCTCTTTGGCTTCGAGTATTGCTTCTTTTTTCTTAGCTTCCGCTTCCCTGGTGGCCTCTTCAACAATATGGGCGGCTCGCAATTCGGCAGCAGCTGTTTTCCCTTCTGCGATGTTACGCCGCCAAAAGTATCCGGCAGCAATACCTAAGACAAGCGCAACTGCAGCAAAAATAAATGGTAGAGGTGACATACTTCAAAGCCTCCTAGCTCAGATATGATAAAAACCCTGAGCACGGACGCAGCCTCACCTTTGTCAAGGGTAAGGTATGAAATCGGTAATCAAGAATGCCATTTGGCAAAGACCATTAAAGCTGTTCATACGCATTTTAATTGTAGCCTTACTGCAAATCAATGTCAAGAAAAGGGATTTTGCCGCCTCATCACGCTATGTTTCTCTCCATTCTTTTATGAGAGTCCGGATGGTTGGATTGGAAAAACCTTTTCGTGCCAAGAATCGCCCGATTTTCAACTCCGTTTTCCTGTTCGTTTCAACATCATCAGTTTTCTGAAACGATGTTTTTTTTGACAGGAGACGCCTTGCTGCTTCCACCTCATCTTCATAGACAGTCAGGGCCTGCTCGATTGTTTCCTGCGAAACCCCTTTCTGCTGGAGTTCCCATCGAATCATGCGTCTGCCACGCGGTTTGGTTTGAACCCGATTTTGCACAAAACCGGCCGCAAACTGTTCGTCGTTCAAATATCCCAATGATTCAAGATGTTTGATAGCCTGTTCAGCAATATCGGGAGCAACGTCTTTTCCGCATAAGTAGTTCAACACTTGTTGCCGACTGCGTCCACGAGCAGAAATATATTTAATCGCCATATCACTCGCATGCATGAGTGCTTCCTCGCGACGCCACATTCCGATATCCTCTTTTGTCACGGAAAGACCCACGCGAAGACCTAACTGATAGGCAAGTTCACGACGAATTCCCAATGCAAACTGGTCGTCGATAAAAAGGCTCACCCGGTCCGGATGAGCCTTTTGTGTCTGAATGGCGGTAATTTTACCGGCAGGTTTCATTCATCAATGAACTCCTCGTCATCTTCAAAGCCGGTAGGAACCGCCACTGGTGCCCCGACTTGATACACCTCGCGAATCTTTTGTTCAATTTTATCGGCTATTTGAGGGTGGTCTTTCAAAAACTGTTTTGCGTTCTCCCGGCCTTGCCCGAGACGCTCGTCTTCAAATGAATACCAAGCCCCGCTCTTCGCAATGATGTCGAGATCAGTTCCCATATCGATAATAGTGCCTTCGCGTGAAATCCCTTCCCCGAACATGATATCGACATCGACAGATTTAAACGGCGGAGCCACTTTGTTTTTTACAACTTTCACCTTCGTCCGATTTCCGACCAGGTCATTTCCCTGTTTCAGAGCTTCGGCACGACGCACTTCAAGACGGATAGTCGAATAGAATTTGAGTGCCCGTCCACCGGTCGTAGTTTCCGGGTTCCCAAACATGACCCCCACTTTTTCCCGGATCTGGTTAATGAAAATTGCAATTGTCTTGGACTTCGAGATCGCCCCTGAAAGCTTGCGAAGAGCCTGTGACATAAGGCGAGCTTGCAAACCTACGTGAGAGTCTCCCATTTCCCCTTCGATTTCAGCCTTTGGCACCAAAGCAGCAACGGAGTCGATGACAATAATATCTACCGCGCCAGAGCGAACCAATGCCTCCGCAATTTCAAGTGCCTGTTCCCCGGTATCCGGTTGAGCGATCAATAATTCATCTATGTTGACGCCTAGTTTTTGTGCATAAATAGGGTCCAATGCATGTTCGGCATCAATAAACGCAGCTTGTCCACCGCGCTTTTGAACTTCTGCAATTGCATGTAATGTAACTGTGGTCTTACCGGACGATTCAGGACCATATACCTCAACAATTCTTCCCCGCGGGAATCCTCCAACTCCCAAAGCAATATCAATCGCTAATGATCCGGAAGAGATCGTCTCAACAGTCATGACACCGGATGCTTCGCCCAGCTTCATGATTGAGCCTTTCCCAAATTGCTTCTCAATCTGACGTAACGCCATATCAAGCGCTGCTTTTCGATCGCTCACTCTTATACCTCTCCTTTTTCGACAAAAAAATCACTTTACTACCTTCGTTCTGACAGCCCTTAGTTCCTGCTACCATATTACAACAATTAAAATAAAAAAGCAAACATTTGTTCCGTAAAATAATATAATTTATTATCGGTGTATATGCTAATAAGGACAGGTTAAGCGGACTGCCCAACTGGACCGGGCAATCCGCTGGAACGTGACTATCTTCGAGAAATTCGTTCTCTCGGCCGCGCAGGTTCCAAATTCACGCGAGAACCGTTCATCCGAGTCTGCCGCAATGACTCAAAAACAAACGGCGCTGATTCTTGCTCCACCTCCAGGAAGGTGAACTTGTCAAAGATATCGATTTTACCGATCGCTTGACCTGGAATCCCCGCTTCTTCCGAGATGAATTTAATCAAATCAGCAGGTCCAATGTTGGCGCTGCGGCCAATATTGATAAAGAAACGTACCTTTCCGGGAGCCGCTCCAGTGTCTCCAAAATCATAATCCTGCGGCTCATCGCTGGCGAGGTCACCGGCGCTTAGTTTTAGCGCGGCAGCCGCCAAATCAACCGGGTCAAATTCATCAACTAAATTGCCCAAAATCGCTCTGTAGTGGGCCAGCCCTCCTTCTTGCAGGGAGGCACGAAGCCGGTCACGCCACATTTCAGCTTGACGTTCGGCTACATCTGCAAGAGATGGCACTTCTTTTCCCACCATCTTTGCTTTCGTTTCTTTTTCAATGGACTTAAAAAGCTTGAATTCCCGCGGAGTAACAAGAGTAATTGCCAAGCCGCGTTTCCCCGCTCGACCTGTTCGTCCAATCCGGTGAACGTAGGATTCCGGGTCTTGGGGAATATCGTAGTTAACCACATGGGATACATTGCCCACATCAATCCCGCGAGCGGCCACGTCAGTTGCAATCAGCATCTCGATATCTCCGTTGCGGAATTTTTTCATCACACGGTCCCGCTGTGCCTGCGACAAATCACCGTGCAGACCATCCGCCATATAACCGCGGGAAATCAACGCTTCCGTTAATTCATCGACGCCTCGCTTTGTACGGCAGAATATGATTCCCAGTTGAATTTCCTCACTGTCAATAATTCTGCACAAGCTTTCCAACTTGTTGCGCTCGAGAACCTTGTAATACACCTGTTCAATCAACGGAACCGAAACGTCGCCCCTGTTAATTGTCACGTTAACAGGGTCTTTCATGTAACGCTTGGCAAGTTTTTTCACCAAATCAGGCATTGTTGCAGAGAATAACAGTGTCTGACGTTCCTGTGGGGTTTCCTTCAGGATGGCTTCGATATCATCAATAAATCCCATATCGAGCATTTCATCTGATTCATCCAATACAATCGTCCGCAGTTTATCGAGTTTGAGGGTGCCCCTCCGAATATGGTCCAGAACGCGCCCCGGCGTGCCAATCACGATATGAACCCCTTGCTGCAGTGCCCTAATTTGATGTCCAATCGATTGCCCGCCGTAAATAGGCAGGGTCCGGACTCGCTTATAACGGGAGATTTTTCGCAGCTCACCTGCAACCTGGATTGCCAACTCCCTTGTCGGAGTTAAAATTAACGATTGTACAAATCTGGAGGTTGTGGAAGACATTTCGACCAAAGGGATCCCAAAAGCCGCTGTCTTCCCTGTGCCCGTCTGAGCTTGCCCGATAACATCCCGTCCGGACAAAACGACAGGAATACATTGCGCCTGTATCGGAGAGGGTTCTTCAAACCCCATTTCATCGATTGCTTGTTGTACCTTTTTGCTTAATCCAAGTTCTGAAAATGTAGCCATTCTATCACCTTTCTATAAACGTTTCACTAATGAATAAAGCGCATTTTTGGCCGCACGGATTCGAATCTGCTGACGATCTCCACGAAAGCGAAACTCCTTTGCGGTTGTGCCATCCGGGCCGGCTACCGCAATATATACAAGACCTACAGGCTTTTCTTGGGTGGCCCCTCCAGGCCCGGCAATTCCGGTAATCGAAATTGCCCAATCTGAGCCGGAGCGAGATCTGGCTCCTTCAGCCATTGAACGGGCGCACTCTTCGGAAACCGCCCCGTGGGTTAGCAAGAGTTCCTTCGGAACACCCAACTGTGCGGATTTCGCTTCATTATCATATGTCACCCAGCTTTGCTTGAAGTACCCGGAGCTCCCGGGGATGTCAGTAATCATGGACGCAAGCAATCCGCCGGTGCAGCTTTCAACCAATGAGACAGTTTGTCCCCGTGCGGACAAACGTTTTCCAACCGCTACGGGAAGGATTTCATCGTCGATCCCGTATATATATTTCCCCAAACGTTGGCGCAATTGTGCTTCAACCGGGTCAATCAAAGCGTATGCTTCATTCTCGGAGCCGGCTTTGGCGGTAATGCGGAGGGTTACTTCTCCTTCCGAAGCCAGAGGAGCCACTGTGGGATTGGCTTGGTTCTTGAGGATATCGGAAATTTCCAATTCCATGGCGGATTCCCCGATGCCAAAGAGCCGCAATACACGAGACCGAATCGTCATTTGCTGTCCAACGATTGAGCGAATGATTGGAATTACCTGATCGGTGACCATCGCCCTGAGTTCCGTAGGGGGGCCAGGCAGCAGGAAGTAATGACGTCCGTCAGCTTCCACATATTGTCCGGGAGCGGTGCCGCGGGGATTTTCCAGAAAACGTCCTCCCTCAATCAGCATCACTTGCTTCCGGTTATTCGACGGCATCTCACGGCCGTATCCAGCGAAAAATTGCTCCAACTTGCGCAGTGCGTTCGCATCCAATTCCAACTTGCGATTCAAAAAGTCGGCCACAGATTCACGGGTCAGATCATCATCAGTCGGGCCCAATCCGCCGGTTAATACAATGATTTCCGAACGCAAATGAGCAATGGAAAGCACCTGCTTAATGCGATCCTGGTTATCGCCAACCGCTTGATGGTAAAAGATGCTTACCCCTTCAAGGGCTAATTTGTCAGATATGTATTGCGCGTTGGTATTTGCAATTTGTCCCAAAAGCAGCTCTGTACCGACCCCGATAATTTCTCCCCGCATGCAAGCCCCTCCTTCAATCAAGAGAGAAAAGGAAGATAGGTCACTATCTTCCTTTTCCACTAAATTCGGCCGCTGTAAATCACGTGCTTGTTCTTCCTGAGGTAATCAACCCCTGACCAAATCGTTACCACAACAGCTGCAAATACCATGATCTGAGCAAACGGAAAATCTATATAGGAAAACGGAAAATTATTGAGTATCAAAGCGGAAATCGCGATGATTTGCAAAGTGGTCTTCAATTTGCCGAGTTTGCTTGCCGCAAGGATGATCCCTTCTGAGGCAGCAATCGTTCTTAACCCCGATATCACGAATTCACGGAATATAATGATGATCGTTTCAACCGCCCCGATTCGACCCATTTCAACCAACGATACCAAAGCAGCTGTCACTAATAATTTATCTGCCAACGGATCGAGAAATTTGCCGAAATTGGTGACCATTTTTCGTTTCCGAGCGATATATCCATCAAGTCCGTCCGTAGCCGCAGCGATAATAAAGATGAGTGCAGCCACAATTTCGCTAACCGTAGTTGTGTGTCCGCCTATCTTAAAATATCCAAAATCAAAACGGACAAGCAAGAACAGCAAGACAACCGGAATCAGAAAAATCCTGGCTATCGTAATACGGTTAGCCAAATTCACCTTACACACACTCCCCTGCCAAGTCAAAATCGTAGGAATGGGTGATTCGAACATTCACTGTATCGCCAATTCGGATCTCCCGATTCCCGGTTACAAACACCTGTCCATCAATTTCCTTCGCGTCATATTCGGTTCTCCCGATATATACAGCAGGATTTTCATCGTCCTGGCGTTCGATCAGCACCTTTAATTCACGGCCCACACGCTCCGCATTCTTCTCGGCGGCCACTTCACGCCCCACTTCCATAAGGATGCTGGCACGCCGTTCTTTAACTTCCTGCGGCACCTGATTGTCCATTTCGGCAGAAGGTGTTCCTTCTTCAGGTGAGTACGTAAACACACCAATATGGTCAAATCCGATTTCACGCACGAAATTGCAGAGATTCTCGAAGTCCTGTTCTGTTTCGCCAGGGAACCCCACTATAAACGAAGTACGAAAAGCTATCTCAGGCACACGATCGCGGATCTTGGAGACGAGCTTTCGAATTTGAGCTTGATGTCCGGGACGCCGCATTGCTTTCAAAATATGGTCTTCCGAATGCTGAAGAGGCATGTCAATGTACTTGGCAACCTTCGGCAGCCGGGCAAAAGCATCAATTACTTCATCCGTGAAGAATCCCGGATACGCATAATGCAAGCGAATCCATTCCAATCCTTCTACCTGATTCAAAGCCTCCAATAAACCATGCAGATTGCGCTTACCGTATACGTCAAGCCCATATTGGGTTGAATCTTGCGCAATCAGCATGATTTCTTTAACGCCTTGCTTAACAAGCGACTCTGCCTCCGCCACGATTGATTCGATCGGACGGGAACGGAACTTCCCCCGCATCTTCGGTATGATGCAGAACGTGCAGGAATGGTCGCATCCCTCCGCAATTTTCACATAAGCGGAAGACCCACCAGTCATGAGACGAGGAGTCATTTCGTCATACAGATACACCGGATTGCCCAGGAATTGCGGTTTTTCATCACCGTAAATCGCCCGGTCAATCAGTTCGTCAATTCTATAGTATTCACCTGTCCCGACGATCCCGTCAATTTCCGGAATCTCGGTAATCAGTTCGTCTTGGTATCTTTGCGCCATACATCCTGCCACAAGCAGCGCCTTGCATGATCCGTCTTCTTTATGCTGGGCCATTGATAAAATGGTCTCGACCGATTCTGCCTTGGCGGCATCAATAAATCCGCATGTATTGACAATGATTACGTCCGCCTCTTCAGGGTTCCCAACCACTTCATACCCTTTTTTCGAGACAAGACCCATCATCACTTCAGAATCTACCAGATTTTTTTCGCACCCCAGTGTTACAACCGCTAGTTTCTGACTCATGTTTTCCCCCATCCTAAATATCAAAGGCCCGGTTTGCTTAAGCAATCCAGACCGATACCACTCAAGTCGTTGAGAATACAGATACTTTACCAATATCAAAGTATATACGAAAGGATGGGGGAAGTCAAAAATTATGATCGGTAGTTGGTAAATTGGAGATCAATCGGTAAGTCTTCTTTCTTGAGAAGCTGGATCACCATTTGCAAATCGTCCCGGTTTTTCCCGGAAACACGCACCTGATCTCCTTGGATTGCGGCTTGTACTTTGATTTTTGAATCCTTGATTAACTTGACTATTTTCTTCGCATTGTCCTGGTCAATCCCCTGCACCAACTTTACAACCTGGCGCACGGTTCCTCCCGATGCCGGTTCGATTTTTCCGTACTGGAGGGACTTGGGGGAGATTTCGCGTTTGATCAGCTTGGTCTGCAAAATGTCATTCACGGCCCCCAGCTTGTATTCATCATCGCCAATCAATACAATTTCTTCATCTTTCAGTTCAATCGAGCTTTTGCTGCCCTTGAAATCAAAGCGGGACTCCAATTCTTTTATCGCCTGATTTACAGCGTTTCTCACTTCTTGGAGATCCACTTTCGACACAATGTCAAACGATGCATCCTTTGCCATCTTAGTCTTGCCTCCTGCACAGGAAATTTTTGCTGCTTTTCGTATCCTCTGCAACGTCCCTATTTGAACCGACTGAATCGCATACACCGCGAGATTCTAATTCGAATCAACCATCTGAAAAGAACGCTCCGCGCCCAGGGAGTGAAAGTCGTGACCCGAGAACGCGGGAACTATTTCTTCTGAAACAGAAACTGATATGGCCCATTAACCTGTTCCAATTCCACCGGCAAATCGTTTACCTTAACGGTCAATGCCGGTGAATTTCCGGAAACAACAAGTACCTCTTTCGTTCCTTCGAATGTCAGAGTAGTCCCCTTTGCAGCCACCTTGTAGAATTTCCTTTCACCATCCACAACGATCTCTAACCAACAATCGCCATTGGCTGTTTGAAGTTCCAGTTTAATTTTGTCGCCTTCCACCTTATACACCGATTTGCCATTTCCCTTCGTTTCAGCCTTTAACGGTTCCGCCGGTTTCGGTTGCGGAGGCGGCGTTGGAACCGCAGGCTGCTGCGCAGGCGGCGTTGTCTGTTGCGGTGCCTGCGGTGCCTGTGGAGCAGGTGTTTGCGGGGATGCTTCCCGGTTTGTGAGATACCATAGCCCCACTCCCAAAAGACCGATTACGGCAACCGCCATTGCCACTTGCGGGAATATTCGATTGCCTTCTCCAAGGTCCGGTGAAGCAATCTTTGGTTGCGGCTTCTCTTTTTTTTCCGCTTCTTTAGGAACCGGTTTCGCCCGTTCGGGTGCTGCGGCGGGCGAATCTTCAGACAAACCATGCTCTTGAAGCAACGCTTGTCCATCAAGTCCAACCTGTTCCGCATAGTTTCTTATAAATCCGCGGGCATAAACCAGCCCCGGAAGGATCGAAAGCTCCCCTTCTTCAATCGCTTCGAGATAACGCTTTCGAATTTTGGTGCGCTCCTGAATCTCATCAAGGGTCAATCCTTTGCTTTCACGGGCAGTCCGTAAAATACTTCCGAGTTCTTTCAAGATCATAGCCTCCTTCAGCTTGACCTGCCTCACGTTACTTAACTGATATCAAAAGAGGTGAATCCGGTTTGGATCGTTTCATAGGTAATCACTTCGTCGTCCGTGTTGCGGAGCTCAATGATTCGATCAAATGCATCCCAACCAAACTCCGTTTCACGCACAAAAATATCCGGATGTTCAATAACCTTCGGCGCCTCCATGCGCATAATCTGCCGAACCAGCGAACGGTGCTGCTCCGTAGCACGAAGCGTCGATACGATCCCGTCCAGAATATACACCATGTTATCGGAGACCAGTTCATCTTCCGACAATGAATGTCGTACGGTCTGTCGAAGCAGAGTTGATGAAATGAATGACCACCGTCTATTGGCATACACACTTGCCGCCACAATGGATTCTGTTTTACCAACACGAGGCATTCCGCGGATCCCGATTACCTGATTCCCTTCCTTCTTGAGAAGCTCTCCCAGAAAATCAACCAAAATCCCCAATTCGTCCCGGTTAAACTTATACGTTTTATCGTTTTCCGACTCACGACGAATGAATCGTCCGTGACGCAGCGCGAGACGATCGAGCAGAGTCGGTTGACGCAGTGCCGAAATGCTGATGTTTTCAATTGTACGCAGCATCGTTCGAAGCACTGCGATTTTTTGTCGGTCATTCGTGCGAATCAAAAATCCACGGTTCTCATCTTCCACCCCGTTAACGGTCACGATGTTAATCGATAACATCCCCAGCAGAGAAGCAATGTCTCCCAACAAACCGGGCCGGTTTTTATGAATATGATATTCCAGATACCATTCTTCCATATACACCCTCCTTCTGAGGTTTCATTCTATTTGTCTCTCCTCTTCTTATTTAGGAGGTTTCAGATAAGTTTCCGGTTGGAGGGTCCGATTGCGCAACCCCTCCTCAACTCGCTTTGACTGATTGAGCAGTTCTGTAGGAAATGCTTCTGTCCGTATAATATCAAAATACCCGGTTCCCATAACCGCTGCCGAAAGCTTGCCCTGCCAGGAATTATTCAACAAAGCTTGAACTTCTTCCTGCACACCTTCGGTGAAAATCGGTCTGGGACGAGCAACCACACTCGGAGAGACTTTGGGCAAATCATGCAAGGTGAACAGCAGCTTTCCACTTTCCTGAAGCCTTGTCAACTGCTCCGGAGACACAGGGTCAAGAAGCACAAAAAACCGTGGCGCAAGTGATTTAAGCCGCCCACCTCCTTCAGGTGCCATTGCTTCATCGAGGGTGACAACCGTTGGAGGGGTGGAGACGCCAGCGTAATGAATTCCTTCCATTACCCCTTTCCAATCGGGTGATTCCGAAGAACGAGGGGTTTGCACAATGACTCCGACCGGTACTTTCTGGGAGGCTCCTGCCAGCAGAAATCCCGCGACGAAAGCCTGATGTTCACGATTGATATTCACGAGACGTACGGATTTCAGATCCGGATTCGGTACATTTCCGACAATCCCGAATTTTTTCTCATCCTTCGTTTTTGCAAGTTCGGCCACAAATTGACTGTATTTCGACTCGGTAATAATCAAGTCGATGTTTTCATTCGAAGCCAGAGCAGCAAGGGCCTCTTGTGCCTTCGTTTCGTTTTCGAGCGGGCGAATATCAAATACGACCGCGGATTGCTGAAACACCTTGTCGGTGTACTCCAGAACTTCCTTGGAATTTGCCAGTTCTTTTGAACTGACAATTCCAACCGCAATCTTTTCCTTATCCGGCTTGATCGTTGACAAGGCAGGAGCATGACATCCTGCGGAAAGCAACGAGCCAGTGAGAAGAACTGCGAGGCCGCAGATTGTATGCGCGAGTTTCATCCTGTTGAACAACTCCTGATTGCACTATTTTTTTCGCTTGGAACGGGCAATTACGATCCCGAAAGTTAAAAATACGACCAGTACGACAATAAATGCTTCTTCCAAACTCGCTTCCTCCAGATCCGGGTATGTATTCTTCTATTATGCCACATTCGTCAAAATCCGCCAAATAAAAAGAAAATACCCGAAAGACACCTCAGTTTCCTTCGGGCGGAATCCATTTTCGGATCATGCTTCGTACAACGTCTGCTCCAATCGCGAAGCCAATTCCTTGTGAACTTTGCGAGACGGCTGTATTAACCCCTATTACTTCCCCATTCGCATTAAATAGAGGCCCTCCGCTGTTGCCGCGGTTAATCGCGGCGTCTGTCTGTATCAAGTGTTTGTAGCGCCGGTCTCCGATTGTTAAGGGGCGGTTTACAGCTGAGATAACTCCCACTGTGACCGAGTGTTCGAGTCCTAAAGGGTTCCCGATCGCCATCACCCATTCTCCGGGCCGAACCTCACGCGAATTGCCAAGACGGAGAGCCGGAACGTTTGGCGGCAATGTGGTTTTCAATAGTGCCAGATCCAAATTGTAGTCTGTTTTTATCACCTTTGCGGAATGAGATTTCTTTTCTCCATTAAAACTGACAATCACTTCGCTGGCTCCTTGGACGACATGTTGATTCGTAATGATATACCCTCGCTTATCGCAGACAAAACCCGTTCCAACATTCATAACTTCGTTGCTGGATTCCGGCACAAAATCAAATCCGAACAACGGGACTCTGCGCTGACGACGGTCTTGCAGCACTTCAATCATGACAACGGCCCGCTTAAACCGGTCAGCGATATCCACGAAAGAATTGAAAGACCCAGGTTGGGTGGATCGAGCGCCTCTTTTCTTTACCAATCTCTTCACTTCGGTCTGTTTGTTTTTTTGCACCCGCCTCACCTCAGTCTTGTGAGATGTACTATCCTATTCCGGCAAAAAGGACGGGGTGAGCCCATTCCGAGGTTTCCGGCGAGATTGGGAGGAAATGTTTGGGCCAAGTCTGCATAAGGATTATAGACAACTCTACAAGGAGGAATTCGACATGGATTTGCTGTACGCGATCCCTGCAGCAATTGGTCTTGGATCGCTCCATTCACTTGAACCCGGACACGGAAAAGGGGTCATGACAGCTTATTTGATTTCAACCCGTGCGAAAGCGAAAGAGGCTGTGTTGTTAGGCATTATATCAGCGATTGCGCATACGCTGTCGATCGTTTTACTCGCCTTTGCCGCCTCTTCAACTGTAAAGATGCTGGTTCCGGTTCATCTCTCTCATTGGATTGAACTACTTTCAGGCGGAATGATCACTCTTCTTGGGATACGACTCCTTTACGGCCAACTGCGACCGAAAGTTGTAGTAGTGGGAACCATAGGTCACAAGCATGAGGAAACCTGTGATCATCACCATGGAGCTCACCACCATTCTCATGACACTCCTACATCATGGCCCCGGTTGTTTGCGGTTGGTTTCTTTACCGGATTGATTCCCTGTCCAAGCGCAATGGCAATCTTCCTTGCGGCTGTCGCAGCGGATCAAATCCCTGCAGGAATGGGATTGGTAGCTGCGTTTTCGGTGGGAAGCGCTCTCGCAATGAGTACGATCGGCATGATTGTGGTAAGGGCTGGACACTCGATTGAGTTTTTGGAAAAACGCCGAGTGATTCAATCTCTCACTTTCTTGTCTTCCTTTTTAATTCTAGGTCTTGGAATTTACGTTTTGTTTAGATCCCTGGAGCATCTTGCTCTGATTTAGTCTTTTTGTAAGAAAGCGGCAACTTTCGCGGCCGCCTGAAGACCGGAACGCACTGCCCCTTCCGTACAGCCAAGTTCGAGATAATCACCCGCCAGTTGAATTCTGCCGTTTTCATTTTGTTTCGACAAAGGACCGTACTGATCGAATCCGGGTTGAAATCTGGGGATGGCGGCTGCCCATCTCCGGATTTTCATATCTGAGAAATCGGCCCCCATTTCCGGCAGCCATCTTTTCATTTCCTCAGCCACCCTTTTCATGATCTGCTCATCCGTTTCTTCCCGAAGCTCTTGATACGCATGGTTCGTAAGCATCACGTTCCAGATCCTGCTGCAGTTGGACACGCCGCCGGACAGGATCGAACCGTATTTAGGGGGAATGCTGAAGCCAAAATGGGCACCTGCTTTTTTCACACGAAAGGAAAGAACCGCGGTCCCTGCGTATTTAACACTTTGCAGAAATTCGCTTGTCTTACGTGTATACTCTCCTGCTTCCGTCAGCAACAACACTTGGTTGCCCGAAACTGCCAGAATAACGTAACGGGATCGCAGAATTTCAACCTGTGTACCCGTTCGGACCGAAATTGCCACAGAATCCGTATTTGATTCGACCTTCTCCACCCTTTGTCCAATGCGAACCTTGAGGCCTTGAACCAAAGCTTCCGCCAATCGAATCATCCCGCCGCCCGGGAGGTAAATGCGTTGTGAATTCGGAATCCCGAAATGGTTAAAAAAATGGTATGTGGATTCTGCGTCCGGGTTACTGAAGAACATTGTTTGGTGGAACGGAGCAATCATGTATTCGTAAATGGATGTGTGGAACCGTTTGGCATATTCGGCGAGCGCCATGTCTTCAATTCCCCTCTTACTCGTTTCCCTTAAAAGCCGCACAATCTGATGCCTTACATTCCATGGGACCCCCGGCAGATTCAAAAGAATGTTCCACCGGTCATACCGTGCTTCCCGCCACTCCTGCCCCACCCGCATCCGCAGTGAAAAAGGTCTTGGAACCAAAGGAACTTGGAGGTTTCGGGCCAAGGTTCGAACCGTTTTGAAATGATGGGCAAAAAATTGGGCCCCCTGCTCGAATTGGGTCCCGTCTTCATCCGGTACTCTTTGTGTCAAGACCCGTCCGCCGATCCGTTTCTCTTTCTCAAGTACGAGTACATTAGCGCCTCTTCTCTGTAATTCCCTCGCAGCCGAAAGCCCGGCCAAACCTGCCCCGATCACCACAACGTCCAACATTCGGATCCTCCTTCCCTCCCCAAATGAAAAAGGACTGTTTCTCACAGTCCCGGTGTGCGCAAACCTTTTATTATTCAGCCTTCTTACTTTCCGGCAGTTTTTCCAGAAATACCATGCCGCGTTCCAATTTGTAGAACAAATCCCTGGCCGTTCTTCCGCCAACCAAAGCATTATTGCGAAGGGCAAACGGTACATCGGCACATGTACTGCAAAATTCGGTACCAACGCAATCGACAATTTCTATTTTTTCATTCGGATACCGTTCTCTCAAAGCGTCATAAACCGTTTGTGAATGGAGTTCCAGATTCTTTTTGCAGAATTTCAACGATAGAGAAGACAACAGCGACATCCCCTTTGTACGAACTACAATCTCCCTCTATATTACATCATTTTGGATAATTGCATAAGACTCTTTTCCACATGTTGGACAATGCAGAAGATGAACGCATCGATCTGACGTTTGTTCCATACGGGGAGACAACTCGTACGGGGAATAAGGTCCTGCATAGTCCGATACAATTCCATCGTCTTGAAGAGCGGTTCCACACCGGGAGCATGTACCTTTAAACTGAGTCAATCCGTTGCACAAGGGGCACACGTATTCCATCCAAACGCCTCCTACACTTGATACTTGACACCGTACTTCCCTTTTCGAGTTCGAAAAATATGTACCTTCGGCTCACGGGCTCCCGACAGCAGTTGATCATCGCGAACGCACATCGCAACATATTGGGCAATCGATCGGCTATCGTATAAACGAGATTCGTACATCCAGCACCCCATACACAATCACCTTCCACAGATTGGTTCTCCTGTAGTATGAACAAAAAAGCCCTTGACCATGAGATCAAGGGCTTAAAAACCGATCGGACGCCACCCCCGAATCACGAGATACGGAAAGCCAAAGAGGCGGTTCAAGCCGATCGTTAAATCTTCTTGATGAATTTGTCGCGGGATATAGACCTCAATCCCGTCATGTTCTTGTTTTTCGTAAAGATGCTGCTTATAACGGGGTTCCCCCAGCCGCACGGACGGGGCAAACTGGGCATTACCTCAGCAGGCCCTCGTGATTGTGGGAAGTTCGAGATGCACTGCATGGGAACGTTGGCGAATATACGTTTTTGCTTTTGCGTCCACCTGAATTCTCATCACTCTTCCTCCTGCTTTTCATCCGACGTCAGGACCGCATTCACCCGGTCCAGAACGATGTCTGTCAGAACCGGATGATACCCTAACGACTCCACCAAACGGATCGGGATTCCGGGATGTCTTGCGGATGCATCAGCGACCAACCGGGGCAAATCTTCCCGAACATGAGAGCCGGCCAATAGAAAATAAGGCACTACAATGACGCGGTCAGCCCCTTTTTTCACACACAGGTCAATTCCGGTGGGAATATCCGGTTCAGCTAATTCAAGATACGCCGGTTGAACTATCTGGTAATCAGGATCTTGGTTCAGAAGTTCTGCAATCCTCACCAATTCTTCGTTGGCTGATGGCTCCCGGCTGCCGTGTGCCACCAGTACGACCCCCGTCTTCATTTCCATCTCCTTCCCTCCCGTCCAAAAGATAGTACTCTCGAATATGGTTTTCCGTTGCAGTTCTTGGTACACTACTGGTTAGCAGCAGTGAAAAGGAGAGTTCAACATGGGTATCGTAATTGTGGAAGTTTGTGAAAGCAACCCCGCTGCTTCTCTCAATCTTGAAATTCTGGAAGAAAAGTTTGCGGGAACTTCGGTCATGCGCAGTTCTTGCTTAAGCGAGTGCGAGTTGTGTGCACAAAAACCGTATGTCATGGTTAACGGCGATATCGTAGTAGCGGAAGATCTTGATTCCCTGATGAGCAGCATCCGCACCAAAATCGAATCCGAATTAACCGAGTGGGCGTAGAACGACTTCTATCTTGTATCCTGTGTGTTTCTTGATATTCAGAACCGCATGGTCAAGAATCAGATACTGCCCTTTGATTCCCATCAACCGTCCCTTTATCACTTCCTGTTTATCGAACGAAAGAGATTTTATTTTCTCAAGCGTTTCGAGAATCGGATACGTAAATTGATAAATCTCCTGATCATCCAACAGATATTCCCGGTATTCCTCCGGAAGCAGCGAACGGATTTGCTCCCGAATTTCCAACAGATCGCATTCTTCCACTTTACCGGCAAGCATTTTCCGCCAATCGGTTTTGTCAGGTATGTGCTGGGAAATAAAATATTCCATCTCTCCGGCTGCTTTTCGGGTTGGAACTTCGGCAATCGGAATTGCCTGAATCGCACCCTGATCAATCCACCTTGCTTTGCCTCTGTTCTTGCGCGTAAGCCCCACCTTGATCCCGGAGCTTAAAGCCAAATATACGTAATGGGCCGTCATGCAATTGGACTCGGCAAACTCGGTATCCCGGCAGGTTCCTTGATCATAATGACATTGGTGCGGCTTCACAATGCACAAATCGCACTCGGCCAACTTTGTAAAACACGGATAGCAGTACCCGTTATTGAACAGCTTCTTCGCTTTGCGTCCGCATGTGCAGCAGGCTTTTTCACCGAGATAACGCAGCTCTATTTCGTGTCCGATATACGGATTGAGAGGGACACGTTCTCTGTCGAGCGGAAGATAATATTGCACCGGTTCATTCGGTTCATGTTCCAAGTCGGATAAAAAACCTATGTAGGACATGATAAGCCCCCTCTCTTTCGTGATTCTATTCTACCATAATCAACCGGCAAGAGAATTGAAAAAGGAGCCTTATAATGTACGAAATCACACTGAATCCACCCTCACCCTTCAACTTTTCTCACTTGTTTGACCGCCTGCGCCAATCTTCCAACCGCGTTCTCTATCAGACAGAGAACGATTCGATTTGCAGATTGTTCCTGATCGACGGACAACCGGTTCTGGTCAAACTCACTTCATCCGGAACAATCGAGAAACCGGAAGTGCGCCTTACCGCGTATAATGCAAAGACAGAGGCCCAAGCCAATCAGGCATTTTCCAAATGCAGGCATGTATTTTCGTTGGATCGGCCGCTGTCCCCTTTTTATGACATGGCGCAAAAAAATGACCCTGTGCTGTACCGGATGACCCTGCAGCACCGCGGCATTCACATGCTGCTGGAACCCGGAATTTATGAGGCAATGATCTTATCCATCATTGGACAACAGGTCAATTTAACCTTTGCCGCAAATTTAAAGCATTCGCTTATCACTCTTTGCAATCAATCGTTTGAATGGAAAGGTCAGACGTTTTACGCATTCCCCCCGCCGGAAAAAGTAGCTTCACTGTCATACGAAGAACTGCGTGGACTTAAATACTCGCAGCGAAAAGCTGAATATGTGATCGATTTTGCAAGGCTTGTGGCAGGGGGAAAATTCAGGGAAGACAGGATAGCCGAAATGTCAAATGAAGAGGCTATAGAAGCGATGAGCGAATTAAGAGGAATTGGCCGATGGACGGCAGAATGTGTGCTGTTGTTCGGTCTGGGCCGCCCTGACATTCTTCCCGCCCTCGACATCGGACTGCGAAATGCCGTACAGCTTTTTTACGGACTGGAACACCAACCGACAGAAGAAGAAATTCGCAGGATGGCTCAAGCCTGGAAAGGCTGGGAAAGCTATGCCACCTATTACTTGTGGGCGGCTCTCGGGGCTGCAAGAGAAAGCGGAAATAAGTAAAAACCTCCCCGGAAACACCCGACAGTGTCGGCCACGGGAGGTTTATCTCATGTCATAGCCCTGCGATCCAAAAGGTTTCGGCAGGATCTGAACGTTATCGAACAGGAACATCCAGCCATTTTCCGCTTTATACACCTGAATATCGACTCTGTCGTCGATCATGATCAGAATAAACAAATTCATGTCCGTTTTGAAATACGGACTCAAATGCTCGTCATGCAGCCGCAGGTTCAACACGCGATGCTTGTCTTGCTGCGGTACACGAACCCCGTCCCGGAGGATATACTCTTCAATTTTTTGCTCCGGAAGAGTTTCTTTCCTGTTGTTATTTCTCAAATATTCATATATTTGCCGAGCAGCTTTGGCCTTACGGCTGTTTTCAAGAATGAGTGCGTAATACATATCTTACTCCTCGCCGAGAAATCTACACTAACCTTATCATACTTCAAGACAGAATGGAATCGGAAACAATAAAATAAGGCCCCCTGTGGTAAACCAACCTGATTAGGGGGCCCGTCAAGAATCTGACGATACTTCCATTATAATCGAATCGACCGGCTAAACCATTAGGGAATGAGTGGAAAATAGGAGTTCGCTTTATTTTTACATAAAATTTGTTATGTAAACATAAATTCGGATTTTTGAATTTTCTCATCCAAGTCCATGAACATCCAATTTATTGGTAAGAGAGTTGCCACCGCATCAGCCAATGCGAGCCGAATAATACGGTGTGAAGCCTCCTCGGGAGTAGACATGTACGGTGTTTCAATTTTAAAGGAATCACCATTATGAGCGACAATCCAAAGGTCGCTCTGTGTGGTATTGTAAAAGTTATTAATTCAGTCGCCCTGTGTGGATTTGTGGTCTTCTTACCACTTATATGACGAAGATTGGTTTCTCTGTTAGTGAATGGCTTCAAATTTATGGAACCCTTTTCTTTGTGAACATTGTCTTCAACTTGATATTCGAAGTGGTAAGAGACAAATTTGGTTGGAGACATACCGTGATGTGATTCGGAGGCGTGGGGTGCGCAATCTTTACACTCGCCATTTATTATATGCCACAACTGGCAGGACACAACAATGTTGTGTTTTTCGTTTCATTTACTAAGAATCCGGCGATTTACGATCCAAACACCGAAAATCATAATAACAGAACCAAATAGTTGCACATACGTAAGAACATCTCCTAAAATCAGCCCAGCTAAAATTATTCCGGAAACCGGTACAACATACATAAACCTGAAATATTCACGGAACGACTTTGAACAAATCATGAATCCAATTAGATCAAGGAAAAACGGGGATATGGACGTTCACTTAAAAAGTGCGTAATTCATATGGAAAAAGAGCCTAATCTTTGGTAGTGTTAATGGCGACGAAACCCAACACGTTCCCAAGGAGGCTCTTCAATGGCAAGTGTACAAGAGTTACGCTTGAACTTCAACCCCCGAATGAAAGTTAATTTTAAAGGTGGCGATTTGACTTCAGACGCTGGTCTTCTTCTGTACAAAGAATTCGATCATAAAATCGGTCTCTCCGAAGCCGTGAAGCAATTCCTTGTCGTCGACGATCCTGTTCACCATCGGGATCATCCAACGACGATGTCGTAGTCCAGAAAATCTATCAGCATGTGGCCGGCTATCATACTGACGATCATGCCGATGATTTATGCCATGAACCGCTTTTGACCGCTATGCTAGGGAAGCAGCGGTTGGCTTCGCAACCGACGATATCCCGATTCAATGAAAAGGCGACAATCGCTACCGCCAAGTCACTGGAAAAAGTGAATGAACTATTGCAAGGTCGCGTGTACGCGATCGAACCTCGGGATCAGTTCGTATTGGACCTAGACTCTTCTGGCTTTGCCGCCTATGGCGATCAACACGGAGCGAACTACAACCATCACTACCAGCAGAAGGGGTTCCATCCGCTATTTTGCTTTGACGGACTGACTGGCGATTGTTTGAGAGCCGAGCTCCGTGCAGGTAACGTATACACCTCTCGTCAAGTCGTTCGCTTCATTGGCCCTGTTCTGGCCCGCTACGAAACGTGGGCACCGGGTGCCCTCATTGTACTGCGTGGCGACAGCGGCTTTGCCGTACCGGAACTGTTCGATCTCGTCGAAACCAAAGGCCACAAATACGCTATTCGCCTTAAAGCCAATGCCCGCTTGCAAAAAGCGGCGCAAGCGATGGCCGATCAAGTACTGAATCCGGACAAGCTGCATGAGCGACAAGTCCACTACCGAGAATTTTTGTACAAAGCAGATTCGTGGAGTCGTGCCCGCCGAGTGGTTGTGAAGATGGACCGTCCTGCGGGTGAACTTTTCTTTCAATTCACGTTTATCGTCACGAACATGACGGTGTCGCCCAAGAATGTCTTTCGCTTCTATTTTCAGCGCGGCCACATGGAGAATTTCATCAAGGAAGCCAAGAACGGATTCGCCTGCGACAAGATGAGCAGCACCGATTTTGAAACCAACGTCATGAAACTGCAATTGGCCATGTTGGCGTACAACTTCAACAATTGGTTTCGCCGCCTCTGCTTGCCGGAGCGAATGAAGCCAAATCGGATGGAGACACTGCGCTCCAAGCTCGTTAAGATTGCGGGTAAGCTGGTCAGCTCCGGTCGATACTGGACGTGGAAGCTGTGCAGCTCCTGCATATACCGGGATGCATTCATCCAAACGTTTCGTAACATTCAGCGTTTACCCCGTTTCGGTTGATGGACTGTGAATGATAGACATTTTAAAAAAATGCTCATTGATCCAACGGATACGTATGTCATTCAATATCCATATTTATCTAAATAATGAATTAATATCCATACTCAAAGAGAGTAGGTGGCTACTCTCTGATACCGAGCAGACTGATCGTTTCACAAATACGGTAGAATATCACAAAATCTTCCATTTTACCCAATCGTTCTAAGCACCTATGAATATTTCAGGTTTATATATATTAGACTCTTAGCGCATAAAGGACACATACCATCAACTTCAGAAAAGAGAATTAAATTATCATTTTCACCCATTTTTCTTCTGATACTTTGCATAACTCACCTCAAATACAGGATCAATGGTAGAAAGGTTCCTTACATGCCTGTGTTTCGAGAATTTTAAGTTTTCTAGTAGATGCAAGAACGTGATCACTCCAATGGAGAAAATACTTTCACGGTTTCATGTGAATTATGAATTGCTGAACCTGGGAAAACGAATCCTAATTAATTCGCAACTGCAGTTCGAAATGATTGTTGAAATGGGTGGTTTTTAACCTTTGACTGCCCCGATAAAATGGGATACAAGGAGATTGCAAGGAACTCCTCAGTACCTAATCGAGACTCTGCTTGGCCAATGTTATCTATCAAGTAATAACCTTTGTTGCCCTGCAGCATGATTTGGATTCCCGCATCATCTAATCGTTTAATGTCCTGGTAAATGCTTCTTACCGAAGTGCCGCACAATTCAGCCAAACGTGGAGCCGTAATCCCAGAATTTCGTTTTACCGTTGTAAAATAAAAAACAGCCTTTCCACCAAATCCATACAATCACTCCGATCTGACACCCGGATCTCACCTTACTATTTTATATTAACTTAAAAAACAATTAAATCCTACTAATTTACGTATTGCCTAAAACATTTCTTTCCAAAAAAATAAGAAAGGAGCTCCCTAGGATTTTGGGTAGCTCCGTCTATCAACCTATGCGTTATCGTGCCATAAACTCCTGTACGCCCTTTACCTAGTTAATGGCAATCCGTTCCGTGGCTTCGTGTGATCACCGTTGAACTTTGGTGAATCCTCATAATCTCTCTCCTAAATCAATTCCGCTCGATCCGAACCTGAGTCCCACGACCTACAGCTTCCGCAGGTTGGACCACAAGACGTCGGTGGAGCCTCTGCTGGAGTTCCGGGACATGGCTAATGACACCGATTGTCATGTTTTCCATTTGGAGTTGTTCCAATGTCGACATGACAACGTCGAGCAGTTCTTGGTCAAGGGTTCCAAATCCTTCATCCAGAAAAAAGAACTCGAGCGGGTACTTCCCTCTAAGCTGGATCTGTGAGGACAAGGACAGAGCCAAAGCCAATGAAGTCAGGAAGGTTTCCCCGCCGGAAAGCGATGTGACAGGGCGTTTCACGCCGCCGTTAGCGTCATCCCGCATGCTGAAGCCGTCTTCCGTGACTTCCAGAGCATATCGATTACGGGTCAAGCGCTTGAGGCGATCGGATGCCTGCTGGGCTACATATTCCAACTGTTCTTGGGCCAGGAACTCGACAAATTTTTCTCCCCGCAGCAGCTGTTTGAGCTGGGCCAGATACCCGGCCTCTTTTTCCAACACTTGGCGCTGCTTGTCAAGTTCTTTCCAACGGGTGTGCTTTTCAAAAAGCTTCTGGTGCTCCGACTCGGCTGCCCCCCGCATGGCCGTAGCCTGCTGCTGGTTTTGTTCCGCTTCTTCCAACCGGCTTTGCATCTCCTGCCATTCTTCTTCTGTGAGTGTTTTTCCTTGCAGATGGCTCTGCAGTTTTTCCTTTTCCGTCTGCAAGACTTTGCCGGTATCTTGATACTCCTGCACCCTGTTCTTGGCTTGCGAGAGTTCTTCCGGCAGCCAAACGGAATCTTTGACCTCGTCGGCTGTAACGAAGTGGAATTCGTCCATACGGATCCGGAGTTCCTTATTGGCTGTTTCCAGCGATTTTACGGCTTCCTCATAAAGCGCCTTGGCCTGTGCCAACTGCTGCTCCGTTTCCTGCAGCCGGGCCTTTCGTTCCTCATGGGCTTTGAGTGCAGCAGCCTCTCGTTCCTCAAGCGCTCGCAGCTCGGCGGCTGTCTGGACCAAAAGTTCCGCAACAGGAGTCCCGCCTGTAATCTTATTTAATTCTTCCTGCTTTCGAAAAAATTGCTCTTCTGCGTTTCGGAGATCACCGGTAGCCACGGCCACCTGTGCCCGTAGATCACTTTCCTGTTTGGTCGCCTCTGCCAGTTGCTTTGAAAGGACAACGAGCTGTTCGTCGAGGGCTTTGAGATTATCTTGAGCCTGCTTTGACTGTTCGTCTTTTTCCTTCAGTTCGGCTGCAGCCTGTTCGACAGACTCCACTCCCAATGCTTGGAGTACTTTTTGCAAGTCCTGCTCGGCCTGGGCCGCCTGTTCCTCTTTTCGCTTTAGCAGGAGGCTTGCCTTCTCCTTCTCGGCTTGTCCCGTTTTGACGCTTTGCTCTAAAACGGCAACAATGGAGGCCACCTGATTCATCTCTTCTCTTAGCTCTTTGACAGCAGCTTCGAGAGATTTGACTTGCTCTTTCCAGCCGGAAAAAAGGGCTCGCAGCTCTTCGACCCGTGCCTGTTCTTGCGCCAATCCGGATTGCAAATGTGTCGCATCTGCAGATTCAACTGATAAGGCCTCCTGCAGTTCTGAAGCCATTTGCTGCAGTTCCCTCGCCCTGCCCGAAATGGTCCCATGCAGATCATCAAGCTGCTCCGTTTTTGCATTTAGTGTCGCTTTGAGGGAGGCCTCTTTTTCCGCCAATTCCTGCACTCGGGTTTCCGTATTCTGAAGGGAAGCTTGCAACGAGTCCGTTTCCTCGGCAACTCCCTCCGTCAAGCTGGACATAACGGCAGGATTCGGATGCTCATGGGAACCGCACACTGGACATGCTTCTCCCTTGCAGAGATCCGAGGCCAGCTGAATCGCCAATGCTTTTTTGTTATGCAGCACAGCCTCTTGGTATTGAGTTCGAAGGATCGACTGCTGTTCCCGTGCCTCTTTTAATTGATTCGAGGTGTTTTCCAACTCTCTTTTGAGGCTCGACAGTTCTTCATCCAATTTCGCAGCTTTTGCGGTATCGTCAGAATTCACCCGCTCCAACTTGAGCAACTGTTCCAGCTTCCCCTTGAGTTCAGTCAACACAACTGCCTGTTGGGCCAATGTTTCTTCGGTTGTGGGTGGAGCGGCAGACAACTCATTGAGCCTAGTTACCTCATCTTGGGCTTTCTCTGTGAGTTCTTGCAGGTGCTCCTTTTCCCTCGCCAGTTTTGCCTCAATGCTCTCCAGATCCGTGGCCCGCTGAGCATAATCCTTCTGTGCTTCCTGCAAAGTCTGCTGCGCGGCAGTCAGGGTGTCCCGCTTTGTGCCGGCTTCGTAAACCAAAGCTCTGAATTCCGGGGCAACCTGATTCTGATTCAGGATCTCTTTTTGCCGTTCCTGCTCCGACTGGGCTTCTTCTTGTTCCTTGGTCAGACGTCCGATTAGAGAAATATTCTGTGCCTGTTGTTCTTGCAGACGGCTAACGTCCTCCTTGAGGCCGTTTACGCGGGTAAGGAGTTTCTGAACCTCCTCTTCCCATCCGCGTGCCGTTTCCAGGTGGGTTTTCCGTTTGATCAGTTCCGGAGATTTAACTGCCCTCTCCTGTTTGGCAGTTTCCCATTGCTGCAAAAGTACCTCTGTCTCTGAGCGAAGAGAGCCGATGGCAAGCTCTAATCCTTCCAGTTCTTCCAGCCTTTTTCGTTCTGCTTGTTCTGCTTCCTCAAAACGCTTGACGTACGGGAGTACTTTTTCTGCCCGTTCCGACAGAAAAATCCGCTTATTGAGCTGCTCAATTTCGTCTGACAGTGTTTCATGAGCTGCGATCCGTTCCAGGACTCCCTGTAGTTGCTGCTGCCACTCCCTGATTTGCTTCGCGCCTTCAAAAGCCCGTTGAGTAGCCTGAAATTCCGCAACAGCCGATTTTTCCTGTGTCCTGGCGTCCTGCAGCAGGAGCTCCGCACGTTCCACCGCTTCTTGCGAACAGTCTCCCATTTCATCTTGCCGGGCTTTCACTTCTTTAAGCTGCCCCTCAGTCTCGTTGAACCGCTGGTTCAGGCGATTCGTAAGTTCCGTTCCGTATTGCTCCAGGGCAAACAGGCGCTGCAGCATTACGCGTCTTTCTTTTCCGTTCAGATGCAGGAACTCCTGGAACTTCCCCTGCGGGAGCACCACTGCCCGGGAGAAGTCCTCCTCTTTCAGTCCCAGCAGCTCCTCTACCATATTTGTGACATCCCTGTTATTTTCCGATAAGACAGCCAGGACCTCGCCACTTACGTCCAATTCCACAAGCCGGGTATAGCCGTTTTTTACCGTGATGTCCTTGTTGCGGTCATAGCGGCGGTCAACCCGGTACATCCGAAGGTCCGCTCCGCTCCCCAGTTGAAACTGGAAGCTCACTTCAAGGCTCTTTTCCGCATGGTTCAAAATCCCTTGCGTACCGTTCTTCGCACGGCCTACTGTCCCGTAGAGCGCCAATGTAATCGCGTCGAGAATAGTCGATTTGCCGCTGCCGGTAGGTCCAAAAATCCCAAAGACCCCCGCCCCGGACAGTTCATCAAAGCGGATCGTCTGTTTTTCGCGAAAGCTGTGCAACCCCTGAATGGTCAAGCAAATCGGTCTCATCCGGCCATCTCCTCGCTCTCCTCAGCATCCGTTTCATCTTCGGCCGTCTCAGCCGTCAGTTCCAGGAACAACCGCACCAGTTCCTCGTCCGGAGTGCCTCCGTTCGTTTGTTTTTCGTAGAAACGGATAAAAATCTGGTCAAGCGGCAGGTGCTTGAGCTCAGCAGTGGACAAGGTGTGCTCCATCTCCGGCAAAATCGGCCGGATGTTCACAATCCCTGGGTGCATGCTGCGAATGACCCGGATGTCGTCCATGGCAAGCGGAGTTGTCACGTGAATCGTTAAATCCACCCATGCATTGGTGTCGCGCCATTCTTCCACCCATTGGGCAAGTTGCGACAGTCCCTCTCTGGCTTCCCATTTCACCATCGGCTTGCCGGATGTAAGGGGGATCTCGTGGATGTCGACCGGTGCACCTGGCTTTGCGTCGAGCAGGATGACCGATTTTTTATGATTGCACTCCGAAAAACTGTAAGCCAGCGGCGAACCGGAATAACGTGTGGAAACAGGAGAGGCCGCAACCGTCTGCGGACGATGCAGATGCCCCAACGCCACATATTGGGCCATTGCAGGGAAACTTCGTGGGTCAACCGAATAGGCTCCCCCCACTTGAATCTGATGTTCCGAGTCGGACATTTCCCCTCCGTGCACATAGAGATGGCTCATAGCCAGGTTTATGGTATCCGGTCGGTAGTGGCTGGCAAGCTGTTCGAATATGTAAGCAATCTGGGCATTGTATTCTTTTCTTAATTCAACATCGTCTGTACTTTGGGTCAAAAGCTGTCTCAAACGAGCCTCAGAAGGATATGGCAGCGCGGCAATAACAGCCGTATCGTCACAACCCGGAACCTGGATTTGCAGCCAGGAAGATCCTGCTTGAAGAACTTTAACCCGATTGGGATGGGGATTAATGGTAGGTAAAATCGGGTCATGAGGCCTTCCGATCAAAGTGATTCCGTTTCGGGCTGCCAACGGGTAAGAAGCCGCCAACCGGTCTGGATTGTCATGATTTCCGGCAATCATGACGATTCCTCGGGTACCGTTGGCCGACAAGCGGTCGATCGCATAATAAAACAGCTCTTCCGCAGCAGCGCTCGGATTGGGAGTTTGAAACACATCCCCAGCCATGAGAACCAACTGAACCTCTTCTTTTTCACAAATATTACAGAGCTCTTCCACAAACTGTTCCTGCTCCGGAAGCCGGTCTCGCCCCTCAATTGTCTTGCCAAAATGCCAATCAGCCGTGTGCAAGATGCGCATTTTAGAATCCCCCTTACCCCGACATAGACTATTATCATCTAGCTATTTCTTACTTTATCATATAGTGTGACAGATCCTGTCATAGAACAAAAGTTCTTAAATCTTCAGAAAAAAAGACCAGGTTCTTGAGTCTGGTCCAATGACCTTTTACCAGGATTAAAGCCGCCACCTTAAGTGAACAATAATTCACAGCGACGCATCCTATAATAGAAAGGGATGAACCATTAATTATCGATCCATCCACCTAACTTTGCAAAAATCAAAGGTCTGACCTTTTGACGAAACAACAGAATAACAGATCACCGCTAGCCACCGGTGGTCGATCGAAATGTGTAACTCGTAGTTTAAAAGACTTATGGCATCAAGGAATTTTCCGTACGCCCGCGCTCCCGTTTCAACGGGGGAACCATCTCCGATGACGCGAAAGGAAGAAGTGTTGCCCAGCAACCCTTTAGCGGCAGACGGAAGCACAAACAAGGTTTGAAACAGTTGTTGAAGCAGGTCGCGGGCTTTCGGAGAGTAGTGAATTTTGTCGGAACGCAGGGCACGAGCGACCAATTTTTCAGTAATCTTCGGGTTTTTGGGTTCTTGCTTCTCATTTTTCTTGCCTTTCTTTCTGGGCTTTTTGAGTTTGCGCTTGATCCGCTTGGTGAGAT